>DASTEB010000470.1:0-2779 GCA_035710025.1 Chloroflexia bacterium | reverse complement strand
GAGATCATCACGCTGCCGATGTATCCCGAGCTTTCGGACGAGCAGGCGCAGACGGTAGTGAGCTCGATGGCGTCCTATTTCGCGATGGTGACGGCGGAGTCCAGGTGAGAGAGGACTCACCCCTCGAGCGCGTGATCGCGCCGGTTCGCAGGCTGGTGAGGCGCCTCTCGGCCCAGCCGCAATTGTGGAACCTGTTCAGGCGCATCCTCGAAGGCAACTTCCACGAGGAGAGACGGGTGATCGGCGAAGAGCTTATGCCCGACGCGCGCCGCATCCGCAAGGAGGAGCAGCGGCCTCCGCGTGTGCTCGACCTGGGCTGCGGCACGGGCGAGCTTGCCCCTGCGTTTCTCTCCAGGGGCTTCGACTACGTGGGAGTGGATATCGAGCCTGAGCGCATCGAGTATGCCCGCCGCACATACCCCAAGGGCCGCTTCCACGTGATGGACGCGGGCGCGCTGCAGTACCCCGACGGCTACTTCGATCAGATACTTGTGACCGGCGTGCTGCACCACCTTTCTGATGAGGAGGTGCGCCGGATCGTGCGCGAGATGCGCCGGGTGCTGCGGCCGGACGGGCGCGCTCTCGTTATGGAAGATATCGCACTGCGCGGGTCGCTGAATCTGCTTGGTGCGCTGGTACACCTAGCCGATGAGGGATCGCATATCAGGCGGCCGAAGCAGTATGCGCCGCTTTTCGAACCGGAACTGGACCTGCGAGCGACATATCCCGTGAGGTGCGGGGTGTGCGATTACCAGGCTTTCGTGCTGGAGCCCGCGGCTATCGCGGCGGACCTGACGAGTGCACAGCCGGAATCCACCGCCGGGCGGGCTGGTATAATATAGACCATGGAACCCGAGGCGCACTTCGTAGTCGCCGAGCTAGAGGAGGCCGAGCAACCGGCCCCCGCGCGAGCCAGGAGAAGACTTCAGTTGGACGCAGCCTGGTGGAGCACTTTCGCGCTCCTGCTGGTCGCCATTTGCCTCACCGTCACCGGTGAATTGCTGCTCAAAACGGGCATGAATCGCCACGGCGAATTGAACGTGAGCCTTTCGACGCTTGTCCCTACAGCGGTCAAGCTGTTCACCAGCCCGTGGGTCGTAGGCGGGTTCGTGTTCGTTTTCAGCGGGGCTTTGTTCTGGCTCGCGGTGCTGTCGCGTTGGAACCTGTCGGTGGCCTATCCCATGCTGTCAATCAGCTATATCATCGGCATCGCGGCGTCGGTCTTCATCCTGAAGGAGAAGGTCGGACCTCTGCAGTTGCTGGGCGTGCTGGTGATAATCGTCGGTGTATTCCTGGTTAGCCGGAGCACAGAGTAGGTGGACGTGAAACCCCCCAAGACAGAGACGGCGCAGCCTGCCGCGCCTTCCAACGGCGCCGACGGGCCCCCGGTCAGACCTGTGGGCGTGGCGGCGCACGAGAGGCGATTGCCGCACCATGCGGCGCTCGAGCTTGAGAGGCAGCTGCCCGACGCCCCGCCCGACCTGTACCATTACAGCCTGTCAGTGGTTATCCCGGCTTACAACGAGGGCGATTCGGTACACCGTGTGGTCGAGAAGATACGCGATCTCAGACCGCACGCCGAGATCATCGTGGTGGACGACGCTTCGAAGGACAACACGGCCGAGGTGGCACGCGATGCGGGAGCCCGCGTGATACGCCACCCGTACAACAAGGGCAACGGCGCTGCTGTGAAGACGGGCATAAGGGCCGCGAGAGGCGACGTGGTGCTGCTGCTGGACGCCGACGGGCAGCACCCGCCGGAGGACATCAACCATGTGCTCGCGGGGATCGGCGAGTACGACCTGGTGGTGGGCGCTCGAACTAGGCAGTCGGAGACTTCGTGGGTGCGTGACCTGGGCAACGGCATCTTCAACGGGCTTGCGAGCTATCTCGCGGGGCGGCGCATTCCCGACCTGACCTCGGGATTTCGGGCGATGAAGCGGGACATGATCCTGGAGTTCATCCACCTGCTGCCCAACCTGTACTCGTACCCCACTACGAGCACGCTGGCGTTCATGAAAGCGGGGTACAACGTCGGGTTCGTGGACATTACGGCGCGCAAGGGCACAGGGCGAAGCAACACGAAGATACTGCGCGATGGGGTGCGTGCGGTGATGATTATCCTGAGGATCATCACGCTGTTCGCTCCGCTCAAGATTTTCCTGCCGTTGAGCATCCTGCTATTCCTGACCGGCATCCTGTACGGCGTGTGGAACATCTGGGTGATGAACATCCCCCGCATACCGAACGGCTCGGTCATGCTGATCCTGAGCAGCCTGTTCATCTTCCTGTTCGGGCTGATCTCCGAGCAGATCGCCGCGCTGCGGTTCGAACACAGCCAGCGGCCGCGCCTGTACGAGTGGGGCGCCGACGACGGGTACGCCGGTGTAGGGCCAGGTGCCCGCGAGGCCGGTGCCGTGGCGGCCGACGGGAGCAGCGGACCGCCCGGTGCGCCGTCCACCTGATCATGCTGACGCCGGCCACGAAGCCCGGAAGCCGCGCACGAGCGTGGGCGATACGCATCGCAGGAACGGTCCTCTTTCTCCTGCTTCTCCTGTGGCTCGACCGGAGGGACGACCTTCCCGTTGCCGATATCGTGGCTACGCTTTCGCGGGCCGACCTCGCGCTCGTGCTGCTGTCGATCGGGTTGTACGTGCCGTTCCTGGCGGTCAAGACCGCGCGCTGGCGGCTCGTGTCGGGCGACATGAAGATGCCGGTCGAGTGGGCCGACGCGTGGCGCATCTACGCGATCGGTTTGGCGGCGGGCACGTTCACGCCC
>DASTEB010000469.1:0-9342 GCA_035710025.1 Chloroflexia bacterium | reverse complement strand
GTAGTCAACCACGAACGTGTCGGGCGCCGTCCAGCGGCCCCGGTATGCCTCGGGCACGTTGCCGGTGCCGGGCGTCATGGAAATGCGGTGCACCCCGTCCAGCCCGACCGGCCCGCCGCGCACAGGCTCGTCGGAAGCGACCGTCCACGCGAAGTCTGCTTCCGCCGCGTCGTCGAAGTCGAAGCGTATCGTCGTGACGACGGAATCGGGGTCGAACACGAACGTCTTGCCCGAGATCGCCCTGGCGGCCTCGGGTAGCGGTTCCACCGGGCTCGCTGTATCGGGCGGCTGCGCGATGGTCACGAGCGCCTCGGCAAGCAGCTTTTCGCCCTCAGGGTTAGGCGGCAGGGGCTGAGGGTTCTCTCTGTCAGACAGGGCCGCGATAACCGGCTCCATGGCCTGGTCGTAGGCCATGCCGCCGCCGGTCATCACGATGATCAGGTCGCCGAACGGGTACACGCCCAGCCTCTGGCCCCCGTTTCCGTCGGCGTAATATTCGCCCGCCTGCGCGTCAACCCCCACCCACCAGGCGTAGCCGTAGTCCTCGCCGCTGTCAGACGCAATATACCCCTTGACCGAGTCTTCGGTCCACTGCCGCGAGATAATCTGCTTGCCCTGCCACTGCCCTCCGTCGGCCCACAGGCGGCCGATCTTGGCGAGGTCGCGGGGGTACATGTGGATGTCGCCCCAGCCGCGGTTGTTGCTCTGCGGATCGGCGGGCCACCTCACGTCGCGTATATCGAGCGGCTCGAACAGGTACTGCTGCGCGAACTCCAGCGCGCTCATGCCCATGGCCCTGGACAGTACGCCCGACAGGATGTGAATCGCCGGGTTGCAGTACTCGAAGTGTGTGCCGGGGTCGTACCACATCGGCAGGTTCAGCGCGTAGCCCACCCAGTCGCCCGTCGACATCATCTCGGCCCGGAGCGCCTCGCTGCGCGCCCTCGAGCACGCCAGCCCCGAGGTCATGGTCGCCAGGTGCCTGACCGTGATGCTCTCCTTGCGCGCGTCCATGTTCTCGATCGTGAGCTCCGGGAAGAACGACACGACCCTGTCGTCCAGGCTGAGTTTGCCCTGATCGACCGCTATGCCTATCAGAGTGGTCATCATGCTCTTTGTGACCGAGGCCAGGTCGTGCGGGGTCTTGCCGTCGTAGGGGTAGAAGTAGGCGTCCATCAGCACCGACTTGCCGCGTATGAGCATCAGGCTGTGGATCCGAACGTTGTTCTCCCGCAGGTCCAGCAACCCCTTCGCCATGCGTGCCGAGTCGAACCCGTTCTCTTCGAGCGTGCCGGTGGTCCAGCCGGGCGGCGGCCACGCCTGCTGCTCAGGTTCGGGCGTGGCCGTTGGTTCGGGAGCAGAAGTGAGCGCGGGGGCAGCGCCCGGCTGAGGCCGCAGTAGCACGGCAGCGAACAGGGAGGCAACCGCGATCATGAGCACGCCCGCGAGGCCCCACCACATAAGCGGGTGGATCTTCCCGCCCGGTGTAGGCCGCATTCCCATTGTCGTTTTCATAGCGCACCTCCTGTGCGCCTGCCGTTGTTCGGCGCGTGCTACGGCCGCTGCACCGAGCTTGCCCGTATCCTCGCGAAGTGTGCCTTCGTCTCGGGGCTCATCCTCCGTGTCGCCTGCCGGATAATCAGCCCGGGCGACAGGTCCTTCCACTCGTGGAGAAACGCCTCGACCTGGGCGGGCTGCTTCCTCCACGCATCGCACAACAACCCCCCGAGCACCTTCTGCACTACGGGGTCGTGCTCCAGCATCATGGGCCGCAGGAAGTCGAGCCACGGCGTGTAGTCTCGCGTCTTGCGGCCGAACATGAGCGCGCGCACCGCCACCGGCACGGCCCGCCTCTTGAACCTGTCGTGCGCCGTGCGCCATTCGCCGAGGTCGTCGGGCGAGACGATGCCCATGCGCAGCATCGGCCCGACGATCCGCGTGGCGATGGTGTCGCAGTGGATGTAGTTGCGCACTGCGCCGTCGAGCCACCGGCCCACGCGCCGGAACGTTTCGCGGTTGAAATCGACCGCGAAGTGCTCCACGAAATCTATGGCGAGCAAGCCCGACTCCCACTTCCCGCTGTCAAGCAGCAGATCGCCGACGTCGAGGAAGCCGTCCAGCCCAAGCTCGTCGCCGTGCAGGGCGAGCCACTCGTCGCGCTTGCTGCCGAGCAGGCCCGGCGGCAGGCCGTACGGGTCGTAGCCCTCGCCGAGCGTCCACGCCAGCTCCGCTTTCTCGACGAAGGCGGGGTCGGCGTGCTCCTGAAAGTAGGCCTGTATCTCGGTCGCCAGGGCCGCTGCCGCGACCTCGCGATCTTCGGGCGGCGCCGCCCGTGGGGTCGTTATGGTTGTTGCCATCGTTCCGCCTCACTTCTTCAACCCCTGAATGGGGGCGGCGGGCGCGGGTCCGGCATTGCGGCCCGGCAGGCGGGATAGACGCCAGGCACGCGCCCGCCGCTTTACCTGCGGCGGCTAATCGCTAACCGGCGTGGTCGCCCTCCTCGATCACGAAGGAGATCTTGGCATTGAGCCGGTAGCGGACGATCCTGTTGTTCTCGACTACACCCTGGAAGTTTTCGACGTAAATGCTCTTGATGTTCCTGACTGTGCGCGAGGCGTGCATGAGGGCGTCCTGAGCCGCCTGCTCCCAGCCCTGGTCCGATTCCGCGATCACTTCGATTACCTTCACGATGCTGGTCATTGTGCTTGCTCCTTTCTGCCGCGGCGCCTGTCCGGGCAGCTATGAGAACGTCGAGGCTCTGCGCCCCGCTCAGGTTCCTGCCAGCACGGCCTGTACCACCGAGCGGGCGCGAAGCGTGACCCACTTGCTCGGCTTGCCCTGCTTTTCGAAGTCGCCCCAGGTCTTGCCGTTGTAGGCGTACTCGTTCTTCCAGCGTCCCTGCCCGTCCTGCCTGCTCAGCAGCCACTCTACCGCTGGCCGCAGACGCTCGTCATGCGCATACCCCAGCTCGCACAGCACCTGCAGGTTCTGCAGCACGTCGGCCACGTAGCCCGAGGGGAAGCCCGGCTTGAACCACGACCCGTTGGGCCTCGTGTTACCCCAGCCCATCGGGTAGTCGCCCGCGGCGGGATCGCGGCTCAGGAGGAACGCAACCCCCTGCTCAATGGCGCGCACGACGTGAGGCTCGCGCCGCTCGGCCGGGATGCGGGCCAGCCCCAGCAGCGCCTTGATCGCGCCCCACGCGCACGGCAGGTGCTCATTCGCCGCGCAGGCGAAGCCCGGCCCGCTCGTGCCCGACCTGTAGTACCTATCGAAGCCCTCGCCCGTGATCGAGCGTGCCTGCCAGTCTATCGCCCGCTGCACGCGCTCGTCCGCCAGCCGCCCGAAGCCGACCAGCGCACGGAGCAGGTTGCCGTTCAGGCAGTGGATAACGCTCGAGGGCGGCGGCGGCCTCGAGTCGATGTGGCTGCCCGAACAGCCGAGGCCGCCCGCCTCGGTAGCCGTACGGCTCAGCACGTACTCGCACGCCGCTTGAACGCGCTCGTCGTGGGGGTCGGCGCCAAGCTGGTCGAGGAAGATAAGCTGCCACACGGTGCCCGTGTACTTGGGCGCGTAGCCGGGGCCGGGCTTGACCCAGTATCCGTCGGGGTGCTGCGCCGCGAGGATGTCCGCAATGGGACCTGTCCGCATGGCTGCGGCGAGCGCGGCGCGCACCTCAGGGTCGTCCTCGGGCCTGCCGAGGAGCAGGCCCAGCGCCACGTGCCTCACGGCGGGCGTGTCTTCCTCAAGCAGCCAGGGCAGCGGGTCGGCGTTCAGTGCCGCCGCCGAGTTGGGATGTTGGTCCATAGTCCTCCATTCACCACCACACCGACTCGGCCGGGCGGAATGCCACCCCGCGCGCCGAGCGCGCCACCTCAAGCATCTCGTCCCTCGATGTGCTCCACTTCCAGCCGAGGAGGAGCGTCTGTATCCGCGCCCGGATGGGGTGCGCCTTGCGGTGGGCCACGAGCATGTCTGCCAGCTCCTCGGTGCCGACCAGGCGCTGCTCAGGCTTGTACTTCCTGCTGCCCACCTGCACCTCGACCGCGGGCGAAGCCAGGATGTTGCGGTACCAGTCGGCCTGCTCGCCCCAGGCAGTCACCACCGATTCCAGCGTGCGCGGGTCGTGGTGGACGATGAGCACTATCGTGCTGTGAAGCGTGCCGGTCTTGCGCCCCTTATGCGTGATCAGCATGAACTCAGTGCCGGCCAGCCAGCCCAAGTGCAGCCTGTACATGGCGGCGTGCAGGCCGCTCACTCGCACGCCCCATCTACCCGGCCTATTTCCTTGCGTGCCCCTGCGCGGTGCGGCCCTTTGCCTTGGGGCCGCGGGCATGTGGCCGATATCTACCGACATTGCGTTGCTCCTTGATGTGCGAGCAAACCTGCGGGCGAAGCGACCGGGCGACGCGCTACCGTGCGGCGCTACCCTCCACGGTCACTACGACCTCGAACGTCTTGAGCGGCGCTACCCCATCCTCGAACTGCCTGTGGTAAATCATGCGGACGACCGTCGTTCCCGCGCCCACCGCCTCGAAGCGCGTTACGACGTCCTCGCCCGCACCCAGTCCGTTGCTCCGCCGGACCAATTGCTGCTCGCCAACGGGCCTGATCACTGCCTCGTCATACCCGGCGATCTCCCAGGTGAAGCCGGTGGATATGTTACCTTCCAGGGTCACTTGCAGCGTGTCGCCGGTGCGCAGCCTGACCGTCGAGTTGCCGTCGCTCTCGCCCACCTGGACCACGGACGGGGCAACCGTGCCCGGGCGGTCGGACACCAGGAACACGACCAGAAGCAGCGCCAGCAGCACGGCGAGCGCCGCGAGCACCGGGTGGTAAGTGACGACTACGTGTATGGGATGGTGGGGCCGCCGCCTTACCGGCCTGTGTACCGCGATAGCCACATGGATCACCTCGCTTTCGTGCGATTGCGGTGACCTAGACTCGATACCGGCGGGCCTGCCACGTGCGAGCGGCGGCCGAGCCGTGCGTGTATGCAGGGCGCCGGGGCGTGGGGAAGTCCACCGGGTGCCTGCGGGCACGGTGAAAGTACGGAGATTTGCAGACTCCGGCGATTCTATCGTACCAGCGCGGGGTATACAGGGCGGCATACCGCGGTTACAAAATGGTGGAAACGCCGCGGCGTGACGATGCGGGGCATCGTGCGCGGTCTCCGTGGCCGCAGTGCGTGCGGGGCAGCGTGCCGCCCTGCCGCGTGTTGTGTATAATGGCATGCGGGCACCGCCCGTGCGGCCCGTATCCCGGATATCCTGCTTCTCGATTCAGCTTCGTCAAACCCCATGCAAGATTCGACCAACGATTTCGGCTCGAACGCGGGCCAACACCACCGGCGACCCGAACTTCGCGCGGCGCGGGAACACCTCGGCCAGGGCGAGCCTAGACCAGGCACCGTGCTCGTGGTCGAGGATAACGCCGACGACGTAGAACTGATGCTGCGCGCCATGAAGCGGAACGGCATCACCAACCGGGTGGTTGCCCTCCGCGACGGCGTGCAGGCGCTCGATTACTTGCACGGCCGGGGCGAGTACAGGGACAGCCCGGTCGAGCGCCCCGAGGTGGTGCTGCTCGACCTCAAGCTGCCCAGGGTCAGCGGCCTGGAAGTGCTGGCCGACGTGAAAGCCGACAGCGACCTCAAGGTGCTCCCCGTGGTGGTACTTACCTCGTCTACCGACGAGCGCGACGTGCGCCGGGCCTACGAGCTGGGCGCCAACTCTTACCTGTGCAAGCCCGACGACTTCGCCGGCCTGCTTCGCCTCATGAGCGTGTTGGGCACCTACTGGCTGGAGATGGTAGAGCCGCCGCCGGACACTCGAGCGCCGGTCTAGGGAGGAAGCGGAAACGCAAATCATGCGGAAATCACCCGGACACGGCGCCACCCAGGACGACCTACACAGCCTCACCAGCACACCATCGCCGGGCGACGACAGAGAATTCAGCGACAGCAACGACGGTGCCGGCGACCGCCTTCCGCCGCGGATTCGCCTGTTGCTGGTTGAGGACAGCCAGGACGACGTCGCCCTCACTCGCCGTGCCTTCAAGTCTGCCGCCCCGCACATCGTCATCGAGTCGGTGGCGCGCGGCGCGGAGGCGATCAAGCGGGTGGAGCAGGACAGCTTCGACGCGGCAGTGCTCGACATGAAGCTGCCTGACATGGACGGCATAGCGGTGCTGTCCACCATCAGCGGCCGGCTGCCGGTGGTGGTGACCACCGGCCGTGGCGACGAGCGTCTGGCCGTGAGCGCGCTCAAGGCGGGCGCGGTAGACTACCTGGTGAAAGATGCGGGCTACCTGCAGCGCCTGCCCCAGACGGTGAGCGCGGCAGTGCGCGCCGCCCGGCTCGACGCCGAGAACCGCCGCCTGGCCCGCGAGACCGACCGCCAGGCCGCCCTGCTGCGGGCCATCCTGCGGGCCGACCCCGCGGGCATCTGCGTGTTGCGCGGACCGGACCTGCGAATCGAGCTTGCCAACGACTCCCTCCGGCGGCTCGTGCCCCACTGGGGCGACAACCCCGAGGGCAAGCCGCTCGCCGAACTCGAAGCGCTTTCCGGCTACGGCCACATGCGAGACGCCGTGCGCCGGGTGTACGACACTGGCGAGAGCTTCCAGGTCAGGGAACTCAAGACCGAGCACCTGGGCGAGGCGCACTATTTCGACGTACACATGATGCAGCTGAACGGCGACGCGCCACGCGAGGACCGCGGCGTGCTCGTCGTGGCGTGGGATACCACCCCCGAGGTGGAGGCCAGGGAGCGCGCCGAGGAGTTCGCGCGCCGCAGCGAGGCCGAGCGCGCATGGCTGCAGAAGGTGATCGACTACATGCCCGAAGGCGTGATAATCGCCGCGCCCGACGGCAGCCTGCAGCAGGTCAACCGCGCCGCCCACGAGATGTTCGCCAGCATGCCGGCATCGATCCTCGACGGCAGCGTGCGGCAGATGTATGACATAACCGGGCCCGACGGCACGCCCGTGCCCGAGAGCCGCGACCCGCTCGTACGTGCCATCAGGGACTACGAGACGGTGATCGGCGAGGAATTGGCGGTCGGCCGGCCCGACGGCACCACTGTCGACCTGCTGTGCAACGCCAGCCCCCTGTTCGACGGCGAGGGCAACCTGGCGGCGGGCGTGCTGGTGTTCCAGGACATCTCCCCGCTCAAGGACGTCGAGCGGCTGAAGGACGAGTTCATGTCGGTGGCCAGCCACGAGCTGCGCACTCCCCTCGCCAGCGTCAAGGCCACGGCGCAGTTTCTCTTGCGAAAGGCCAACGAGGGCGGCGAGTACAGCCGGCAGGACCTCGACCGGCTGTCGGCCATCGTGCAGCAGTCCTCGCGCATGGCCCGCCTGATCGAAGAATTGCTGGACGTGGGCAGGCTGCAGAGCGGCCGCATCCGGATCGACCGCGAGCCGTTCGATCTGTCCGACCTTGTGCGCGAGTCGGTCGAGACGGCGCGCTACACCTACCCGCAGTGTGCGATGGAGATGCAGGTCGAGGGGCCCGTCGAGGTGGTAGCCGACCGCGACCGCATCGGGCAGGTGCTGACCAACCTGCTGGACAACGCGGTCAAGTACAGCACCGGCGAGTGCCGCGTCGAGGTAAGCCTCACCTCCAGCGCGAAAGCGGGCACCTCCGGTGCGCCGCTACGCGGCACCGCGACGATAGAGGTGCGCGACTACGGCGTGGGCTTCGATCCCGAAGACGCCCACCGCCTGTTCGAGCGCTTCAGCCGCCTCGGCCCGCTGGCCCACCACTCGCGAGGCATGGGCCTGGGCCTGTTCATCTCGAAGCAGATTGTGGACGCGCACGGCGGCACGATCACCGCCCACTCGGAAGGCCCCAACCGCGGCGCAATGATGACGGTCGTGCTGCCCGTGAGCGGCGAGTGACCAGTGGCCAGTGGCCAGTGACCGGTGGCCGGTGGCCAGTAACGGAAGGCGAATGAAGCGACAAGCACGACACGTTACCCTGATACTGACCACTGGCCACCGGCCACTGGTCAATACCGGGCGGGCACGATGAAAGTCGCCATCCTGCACTATGCCTGCTCGCCTATCGTCGGGGGCGTCGAGAGCATCATGACGACCCACGCCCGCCTGTTCGCGCAGGAAGGGCACGAACCCTACCTGCTGGCCGGGCGCGGCGACCCGGCGAGTGCTGGAGTGCCCGGTACCATCATCCCCGAGCTTGACTCGCGCCACCCTGCCCTGCACGCCGCCCAGCACGCCCTGCTTGCCGAGGCCAGGGGAGCGGAGGCCGCCTTCGAGGAGCAAGTGGACCAGGTGGCCGATCTGTTGCGCGATGCGCTGGCCGACGCATCAGTGTGCATCGTACACAACGCCTTCACCCTGCACAAGAACCTCGCGCTCACAGCCGCGCTCAGCCGCCTGACGTGGGAAATGAGTGGGGTGCGCTGGATCGCCTGGTGCCACGACCTCGCGTGGAACAACCCGCTGTACCGCGACGAATTGCGCCCGCGCTGGCCCTGGACCCTGCTCAAGGAGCACCTGGCCAATGTCACCTACGTGGCCGTGTCCGGGCAGCGGCAGAAGGAGATGGCCCACCTGTTCGACGTGGACGCCGGAGATATCCGCCTGGTGCCCAACGGCATCGACCCCGAGGCGTTCCTGCTCTCCTCACCGCAGATGAGCGCGATAAGACAGCGCCTGCGCTGGAGCGAGCGCGACTGGGTGTTCCTCACGCCCGTCAGGATCACGCGGCGCAAGAACATCGAGCTTGCCCTGGACGTTACCGCCGCAATCCGCGCCCACGGGCACAACCCCCTGCTTGTGGTCACCGGCCCGCCCGGCCCGCACAACGAGCGCTCGGGCGAGTACGTGCAGGAGCTGCTGGTCCGGCGCGAGGCGCTCGACCTGGGGGACAACGTCAGCTTCCTCGGCCTTGAGGAGGACGAGGTGAGCGACGCGCTGATGATCGAATTGTACAGGTGGGCCGACGGGCTGCTGCTCACCAGCGCGCAGGAGGGCTTCGGCCTGCCGCTGATCGAGGCGGGGCTGCTGCGCGTGCCCATCTTCTGCGGCGACATCCCGGTGCTGCGCGAGGTGGGCGGCACCAACGCCCTGTACTTCCCGCTGACCGACCCGCCCGAGACCATCGCCGAGATGGTGCTGAACACGCTCGAAAAGCCGGGGCCCGCGGCCATGCGCCGCCGGGTGCTGGCCGAGTATTCGTGGGACAACATCTTCCACGAGAAGATATTGCCGCTGATCCGGTAAGAACTCGCCTTACCTCAAACGTCATACATACAAGCCATGAACGACCAGACCACAATCCGAGACAACGCGCCTGCCCAGGGCGGGCGGACCATC
>DASTEB010000468.1:0-9410 GCA_035710025.1 Chloroflexia bacterium | reverse complement strand
CACGCGCGCCTCAACCGTGACCTGTCCCTCGGCGTGGTGCTGGCGCAGATGTACCTCTTCGATGAGGGCGGTGCTATGCCCTTCGAGGCGGATGTCTTTCCAGATGCCGGTGGGCGGAAGCTGCGGCCCCCAGTCCCAGCCGAACTGGCACGGGGCCTTACGCAGGTACGGCCCGCCGGGGATGGCCTGCGACACGCCCGGCAGGGCGCGCACTGTCTGCTTCTCCTTGACGTACTTCACGGGCGAGGCGAACGCGACCTCGATCTCGTTCGGCCCATCCGACCTGAGCAGCCCTTTCACATCCCAGCGGTACTGCCGGAACATGTTGTCGGTGCGGCCGATCTCCTGCCCGTTCAGCGTCACGGCCGCCAGCGTGTCGAGGCCGTCGGCCGCGAGGAACACTTTGTCGTGGTCGAGCAGGCCCGGCTCGACGGTGAAGGTGCGGCGGTAGCGCCAATCTTCCCGGGCGACCCACTGCACGCGGCGCTCGTTATCGCCCGCGAAGGGGTCGGGGATGACACCGGCGGCCATCAAATCTGTGTGGATGCCGCCGGGGACAGTCGCGGGCAGCCATTCCTCGGCGCCTTCCCGGCGCACCTGCCAACCGCCCGTCAGGGTCTGGGTATGCATTCTATCTTCCCTTTGCCTTTTGCCTTGAAACGCAGAGACACAGAGAGCGCGGAGATTCTATTGTTGAAACGCAAAGGCGCAAAGACGCAAAGGTTAGTTAGGTTGGCAGCCATGAAAGGAATGAAGTTGCCTGGCGTTTGGCACCGGTGCTCGGGTGGCAACAGCGCATACGCTCAAACCTTTGCGCCTTTGCGTTTCATTTTAGTGTTCTCTGCGTTCCTCCATTGCCTCTGTGTCTCTACGTTTCGGAATTATCGCTGCTCGGTGTCGTGTACCATCACGCGGTACTCAGGCTCTTCGGAGGGCTTCTGTAGACTCCAGGCTTCGTCGCGCTGGGCTTCGAGCGCGTCTTCCTCCAGGATGCTATTGCGGCCGTGCATCAGGGGCACGTCGGCCATCAGCCGCTTGGTGTACTCGTGCTGCGGGTTCTCCAGCACTTCTTCGACCGGCCCCTGCTCGACCAACTGCCCGTGGTACATCACCAGGATGCGGTCGCTCACGTAATACGCCTGCCCCAGGTCGTGCGTGATGAATAGGATGGTCATGTTGTACTGCTTGCGCAGGTCCGTCAGCAGGTTGAGCACCGTCACACGCAGCGACGCGTCGAGCATGCTGGTCGGCTCGTCGGCCAGCAACACCCTCGGCCCGACCACGAGCGCCCGCGCGATCATCACGCGCTGCACCTGCCCGCCCGATAGCTGGTGGGGCCACTTGTCGAGCACGTCCTCCGGGTCGAGGCCCACCTCGACCAGCGACTTCTTGATGCGCGGCAGCTTGTCCTTCTCCGATATCCTGCCGTCGAGCACGTTGAGCGCGTTACTCATCACGTGGCGAATGGTGTAGAACTGGTTGAAGGCGGCGTAGGGGTCCTGGAACACGGCCTGCACGCCGCGCCAGTAGTGCTTAAGCTGCCTGCTGTTGCGCATAGCCGTCACGTCGCGCCCCTCGAACGTCACGCTGCCCGAGGTCGGGTCGAGCAGGCGCAGCAGCATCCTCCCCAGGGTGGTCTTGCCGCTGCCCGACTCGCCCACGATAGCCACGATCTCGCCCGGCCGCACGCCGAACGACACCCCATCCACCGCCCTGACCGTATGGTCGCCGCCGCCGAACAGCCGCGTCAACTCTCGCGTTTCGAGCAGCAGACCCTTGTCATCCGGTGTGCTCATCTGTCGCTACCTCCAGTTCTTTTCGGGTTGAACCGCAAAGACGCAAAGGCGCAAAGATCACTGGGGTTCGGGCCCTTCCTCCCCCGAGCACCCATGAAGTCACCTGCTATTCTCTGCATGTGCTCTGCGCTCTCTGCGTCTCTGCGGTTCAACATTCCCGTCCTTTGCGTTCAGTTATCTGCTTCCGCCCTGGGTGCTCTGCGCGCTTTGTGTTTCCAGGTTGCCCACTTTGAGTGGGATATCGGGGCTGAGGCTCAGATCGCCTTGCTGGGCGAGCCACCAGCAAGTGGCG
The DNA here is from genome assembly GCA_035710025.1 of Chloroflexia bacterium. Lineage (GTDB taxonomy): Bacteria > Chloroflexota > Chloroflexia > QHBQ01 > JADMIH01 > JADMIH01. Next base: position 7,322 of record DASTEB010000468.1, on the reverse strand, counting down.
AACTTGCCGGGCACCCCCACCATGGGCGGCTCTTCCTGCGAGCAGATCTCCATCGCGTAGGGGCAGCGCGGGTGGAACCGGCAGCCGCTCGGCGGGTAGCGCAGGTCGGGCGGCGCGCCCGCTATGCCCTCCAGCCTCTTCTTGCGCACCTCGGGCTCGGGGTCGAGGGTCGACTTGATGAGCACGCGGGTGTAGGGGTGCTGGGGGTTGTACACGATCTGCTCGGTGTCGCCGATCTCCACCAGTTTGCCCGCGTACATGACGGCTATGCGGTCGGCGATATTGCTCAGCATAGGCAGGTCGTGCGTGATAAAGGCGATGCGCCTGATAACCCCGCGCTCAAGAAGCAGCTTGAGCAGCAGCACCAGCTGCTTCTGCGAGGACACGTCCAGGGCCGAGGTCGGCTCGTCGGCAATCAGCAGGTTGGGGTCGAGCAGGGTGGAGATGACGGCCACCACGCGCTGGCGCATGCCGCCGCTCAACTGGTGGGGATAGCTGTCGAGAGCGCGGGGGGGCAGGTTAAGCTGCTCGAGGCGCTCGCGGGCGCGGTCGATAGCCTCGTTGCGCGTGATATTCGGGTCGTGCGCGCGCATCACGTCGGCGGCGAAGTCGCGCACGCGTGCCGTGGGGTTGAGCGAGTTGAGCGCGCGCTGAGGGAGGAGAGCCACCACCGTGCCGTGCCAGTAGGCCGGGGCCTTGGCCTGGGCAACCAGGTTGATCTTCTTGTCCTCGATCACCATCTCTCCGCTCTTCACGTACAGCGGCGGGCGGGCGGTGAGCGAGATCACCGAGGCGAGGGTGGACTTGCCGCAGCCCGACTCGCCCGCGATACCCAGCACCTCGCCCTCACCGATTGTGAGCGACACGTCGTCCACGGCCCTCACATCGGGGTCGGGCGCCGCCGCATAGTACGCTCGCACGTTCCTTATTTCCATGCGCTTACTCCCTCATCCCACCTGGTACTTTGTCTAGCCGGGTCATTAGCCACGAAGATCACGAAGACAACAAAGGGCACGAAGGTTCTTATTGTGAAGCGCAACGGCGCAAAGATGCAAAGGTTTTGAAGGTTTGAGCCCTACTTTCTCAGGCACCCATGCCAATTCCCAATAGTCTTCGTGATCTTCGTGTCTCCTTCGTGTCCTTCGTGGCTAAAATGCCAACCTACGACCTTCGTAGCCGCGGGTTGAAGATCTCGTCGATGCTGGACTGCAGCAGCAGGAGCGAGAAGGCTATGAGCGTCAGCAGCAGGGCGGGCGGCACGAATGCCCACCACGCGCCGGTGCGTACCGACTCCCACAGCAGCGCCCACTGCAGCATGATGCCCAGCGATATGGAAGAGCTTCCCTGTGGGCCAAGGCCCAGCATGCTCAGCGCCGCCTCCTGCAAGATCCCGCTGCTCAGCTGCAGCACGAACGCCATCACTATGTAGGAGAGCATGAACGGGATGATCTCCCAGATTATGAGCGACATCGTGCCCGCGCCCGACAGCCGTGCAATATCGACGTGCTCCCGGGTGCGCAGGCTGCTCGCCTGGGCGCGCACCGCGCGGGCGGTCCAGGGCCAGCTTGTGATGCCGATGATGATACCCATGGTCACTATGGACCTGTTGTCGATCGCTATGGACAGCAGTATCAGGATGACGATGGAGGGGATCGTAATGACCACGTTCGTGACCGCCATCAGTATCTCTTCCAGGAAGCCCCCGCGGAAGCCCGCCACCGTGCCGATCAGCAGGCCGATGAGCGTGGCTACCGCCCCGGCGATCACCCCGATGGTGAGCGAGGTGCGCGTGCCGTACATCAGCTGAGTCAGCACGTCGCGCCCGAAATTGTCGGTGCCCAGCCACGCCTCGGCCGAGGGCGAGTCGTACAGGCCGCCCACCGTGACCAGAGGCTTGTCGCGTCCCAGCAGGATAGGGCCGAGGAAGGCGAAGCCCAGCACGAGCAGCAGCACTATCAGGCTGAACAGGAAGCGCCCGTTGAGCACCGCCTGGATGCGCTTGACCTGCCGCCTCACCCCTGTGATAGGGACCGGGGTGGTGCCGAGGCCGCCTTGCGCCTGTTGAATAGCTCCCATGCTGCCTCCTTTTCCTATTCCCTTTCCTTATCCTTGTCCTTAGCGCTCTCCGGCCTCGGCGGCGCGGATGCGGGGGTCTATGAAGCCGTACGCGATCTCGACCAGGAAGTTGGCCAGGAGGACCGCGATCATGATTATCAGCGTGATGCCCTGCACGACCGGGTAGTCTTCCTGGCCGATGGCCGTGAACAGCAGGGTGCCGATGCCGGGGTAAGAGAAGACGATCTCGGTGATCAGCGCGCCCGACACCATACCGCCGATCGACAGCGCCAGCCCCGTGATCTGGGGGAGCATGCCGTTGCGGAAAATGTAGCGGATGATGCGGTTGTCCTGCACGCCCAGCGAGCGCGAGTACCGCACGTAGTCGGCGTCAAGCTCGTAGATCGACATGGCGCGCATGCCGACGGCCTGCCCTCCTATAAATACGATCACCAGCGAAAGGAACGGCAGGACGTAGTGCTCGGCCGCGCTCCTGATGAAAGCCCAACTCCAGCTGGGATTCATGCTGAAGTCGTAGCCTCCCACGCTGGGGAAGATCGTCCAGACCACGGAGAACAGGTAGAGCAGGATGATCGATAGGCAGTAGTACGGCATGCTCGACATGAACAGGGAGGTAGGGAAAATGACCTTGTCGAGCACGCCTTTGCGGTAGGCCGACTGCACCCCCAGCCAGTTGCCCACGATCCAGCCAATGATGATGGCGGGGAGCTGAAGGGCGATAGTCCACGGGAGGGCCTGCATGATCATAGTGCTCACGCGTGCCGGGTACTGCCGGAACGAGGCTCCCAGGTCACCCTCGGCAAGGTTGCCGAGGTAGATGAGGAACTGCTCGCCCATCGACTTGTTCAGCCCGAATTCCTCCATGTAGGTGAGGTAGATTCGGTCCATGGCCTCGCCGCTGACAGAGCCGCCGCTGGACATCCGGGCCACCATCGCGTCTACCGGGTTGCCGGGGATCAGCCGTATGAGCAGGAAGTTGGCGAGGAGGGCGACCGCGAAGGCGACCATGAACCACAGGAACTTATTCAGCAGGTAGCGTGAGAACTTGCTCATATTCTTGACCCCTTAACCACGAAGATCACGAAGAAGACACGAAGAACACGAAGGCTTAATGTTGGGTATGGCATTCAATCAGCATTGTCACGACTCCCTATCCGTTCACTTCGTGATCTTCGCGTCTTCTTCGTGTTCTTCGCGGCTAAAACCCATCTGCGTGGTGGGGTAGCCCCCGGGTGGAGGCTACCCCGCTTGCGGACTATTTGGGCTTGAGCTGGTAGAAGATCTGGACGCCGCCGAACTGGAAGGTAGGCGGAGCCGAGGGATTCTCGGAGGTCGGGAAGCCGGTCCAGTGGGTCTCGTTGAACTCGTAGAACTCGAACGGGCGGTACATCAAGGGGATACCCGGGGCGTTGTCCATGAAGATCTTGTCGAGTTGGTCGTAAGCTTCCTGGGCATCGGTAGGGTTGCCGGCCTTGCCTGCCTCGTCGAGCAGCGCGGGAACTGCCGGATCCTTGAAGCGGCCGTAGTTCCAGTTGGCGCGCTGGCCGACTTCGGCCACGCCGCGGTCGTCCAGCATGTCGCGGAACCGCTTCCACGGGGAGGCAGGCCCGGCGCCGGAGATGTACCACAGGTTGAGGTCGAAGTCACCGTTCTGGATCTTGCTGGTGACCACGGGGGCCTCGGGATAGTCCTCGGTCAGCTCGAAGCCGACCTCGTTGGCGCTCTGGACCACTATGTTGATGGCGGTCTGCCAGTCGGTCCAGCCCTTGGGGGTGCGGGCGCTCCACGGGCCGAGGCGGGTGCCGTCGGGGAGGACGTACACGCCGTCGGAGCCCTTGGTGGCCTTAAGCTCGTTCTCGAGGATTTCCTTGGCCTTGGCCGGATCGTAGGTCCAGCCGTTAGCCTTGACGTTCTCCTCGTTGAATACAGCCTCCTCACCACCTACGGGGAGGATGACACTGGAGTTCGCGGGGACCGAGTACTCGGACATGGCGGTCTCGGCGATCAGAGGGTAGTTGATGGAGTAGGCGAGGGCGCGGCGCACCATAGGGTTATCCAGACCCGGCTTTGTCGTGTTGACGATGAGCATGGGGATGGAGCCGGGGATATAGTAGGGCGCTTCCTTGTACCAGGTGCCGACGGGCAGGTTCTTCTCCTCCCACATCTTCCAAATCTGGGGGGTGAACTGCTGCATCAGGTCGACGTCGCCGTTCTGGAAGGCCAGGTTGCCGGCGTCGTTGGTCTTGAAGATAGGGTGGACGAGGTACTTAGGGCCGGGCAGGCCGAAGGCTTCCTTGCCCCAGTAGTTGTCGTCGCGCTGCAGAGCGATACGCTCGGGGGCGAAGTTGAGCAGCTTGTAGGGGCCGGAGCCGACCGGCTCGGTGTCAATGACCTGCGAAAGCTTGTCGCCCGCTTCGTTTTCGCGCGGCTCCCAGATGTGCTTGGGCAGGATGCGGGTGCCCATCAGGAAGTCCTTGACGAAGCCGGGGTTTAACTGCTCTTCGTTTAGCTTGAACTCGATGGTGCGGTCGCCCGTGGCGGTTACTTCGGTGACATAGTCGAAGAAGGTGTTGTAGTTGATGTCGGGCTGGGTCTTCGCGAGGCCGAACGTATAGATGACGTCATCGGTGGTCAGGTCTTTGCCGTCCTGCCACTTGGTGCCGTCCTGGAGAGTGACTACCATGGTTGTCTCATCGGGCATAGTCAGCTCTTTTGCCAGCAGTGGGTCAAGCTCGCCGGTGAGCAGATTATACGCGAAAAGGGCCTCGTACGTCGGCATGTGGCCGCTCATGCCGGGCCAGTCGGGGTTGCTGTTCAAGGGGTTGAAGTTGACGGGGGGCTGCCACTGCAGGCCGCCGATATAGAGGGTCTCGTTGCGCGGCAGTTGCTCGGGCGCCGAGGTGTCGGCGGTAGGCTCGACGGCCGCCGTCGTGGGGGCTTCGGTGGTGCCTGTAGTCGAGGTCGGCGCGGGCGCCGGAGTGGCCGCTGGAGCGCCGCAAGCTGCCAGCAGCATACTGGCGATAGTCAACAGCACAACGCTTTTGAAGAGAGACCTACGCATTTTCTTTCCTCCTTAGCAATCGAGGACGCTAAATCCGGATTACGTGGTTTGCGTGGTAACGTGGACATGGCTACGCGGTAACGCAGTTACGTGGTTACGTGGTCAGGAATTCGGGCGGCATGTGCTCCTTGCCGCCTGTGCGCATGTTTCATCACCCCCTTCAGGCATCTGATTGAAACCGTTCAAGCTCCAGGTCTAACATGAGGCTCGGATCACCAGCTCGGTGGGCAGGACGACGCGCCGGGGCTGCGGGTCGGGACGCTCGATCAAGTCAATGAGCATTTCGGCGGCGACGCTGCCGGTTCGCTGGATCGGCTGTCGGATCGTGGTGAGCGGTGGGTTGCTGTTGGCCGCGGGCGGGATGTCGTCGAAGCCGAGCACGGCGATATCCTGCGGGATGCGCAGGCCCGCCTCGCGGATGGCGCGCATGGCGGCCATGGCCATGGCGTCGGACGTGGCGAACACGCCGTCGGGCCGGTGCGGGAGCAGGCGCTTCATGGCCTGGTAAGCGGCGGCATCGGCGAAATCGCCCCGGTCGGCAAGTTCTTCGAGCAGGGGCAGGCCGCGCTCGCGCAGGGCGTCGTGGTAGCCCTGGTAGCGGTCGCAGCTTGCGATGGTGTTTTCAGGGCCGTTGATGATAGCCACGCGCCTGCGGCCCCGGCGCAGCATGTAGGTCACGCCCTGGTACGCGCCCGAGCGGTTGTCCACGTCAACGTAGTTGATCTTGTCGTTGGTGGGGTGGCGTCCGATGGTGACGAAGGGGCGGCTGCTCTCCGACAGGCGCTCGAGCAGGGGGTCGTCCATCAACATGGAGGACACGACCACGCCGTCTATCAGGCTGCTGGAGAGGATCTGGTTGATGGTCTTGCGCTCGTACTCGGGTTCGGCGAGCCACAGCATGACCGAGTAGCCGCGGGCGTTGCAGGCGGCCGACACGCCCTGTATGACGAGGGGGAAGTAAGGATCGGCGAAGATGGCGGCGACGCCTGTAGGGATGACGAGGCCGAGGACGTGGGTGCGGCCGGCTGCGAGGCCGCGTGCGGCGATGTTGGGGTGGAAGTTGACGCTCTGGATGACGTCCTGGACGCGGGCGCGGGTGCGCTCACTGACGTTTGGGTCTCCGTTGACAACGCGCGAGACGGTCGAGCGGGATACGCCGCTCATGCGGGCAATGTCTTCGAGGGTTATGGACATATTCCCCTCCGATTGGGAGCGCTCCCAAAGCACAGCATATACCCGTCCTGCCGGTTTGTCAATAGGATGGGGCAAAATTCGCCTGAAGATTTGGGCGCTTGCGGCCGTTTCGTGCGTGAGAGTGCCGGAAAGCCGGCCCGGGGCGGCCTGCCCGAGCGCCGGAGTCGGGTGCGCCGGGACCCTCGGAGTGAGGCGAAATTGGTATCGCTCCCACAATCCGGTAGGTATCGTTGCCTGCTCGTGCCGCACCGGCACGGTCCTTCTTTGTGCTCCTTGTGCTGCGCGAGCGCGAGGTAAACGCGGGCACTGCGCCCACGATAGGGCGACTGCTGCTACGCCGGATGGTAAGCGGGTCAGGTAAAAGCCCGGGGGGTCAAGGGTTAATACCGGGTGACAGTCACCTGAAAATGGTGGGAGAACCGGCGGGTCGTGGTTGAGGTGTAGTGGGGTAGGATCTGCGCTGTCCGCGGGTGTATAGTAGAGCGGATCGAGAATCCTCTGGAGGGATCGTGGTGAAACGCCCCCTGGTGCTTCTGCTCCTCGCAATTGTGGTCGCCATAAGCGGCGCGCTGGCTGTATGGCTTGTGCTGGGCGGGGCGCAGCCGGGCGCGACGTCAGCGGGCCACTGAAAGGCAGAGCGTTACAGGGCTGGTAGTGCCGCGATTCTCACCATTGGCCATCTGGGCCCACATTAGTCGCAGACTTGACAAGCGTACAAGACAACAATATAATAGTGTCGTGATACCAGACTTCGCTGGCTATAATCTGCCTCCCGGAGTGCACAGTGCGACGTGGGCGGAATTCGTGCAACGCTTTGGTTATACACCATACAGGTTGGCTCTTATTAGGGGGCTTCATACAGCAATAGTCCGTTTGCGTGAGGCTGGCTGTCGTTTGGTATATGTGGACGGCAGCTTTGTATCTAGGAAAACGAAACCCGCGGATTACGATTGCTGTTGGGATCCGGACGGTGTTCGCGGGATTGATTTGC
>DASTEB010000467.1:0-3277 GCA_035710025.1 Chloroflexia bacterium | reverse complement strand
GTGCTCGGGCTGGCCCTGTGGTGGCTCGACCTCCTGCTGTACGTCAGCCTGGCCGCCGACGGCGGTGCTGTCGCCTGGGCCGGCTGGGCTATCATCTTCTATATGGGCATCATCTGGCTGCACACGCTGTCTTACGCCTGGACGCTGATGGTGTGCCGCGACGATCTGCGGTTGCTGCCGCTGCTGCGAAACGGGCTGTTACTCACGCTGCGCTACCCAGGCCATACTATAGCTAACAGCGTGGTGGGTGGTGTGTTTCTGCTCGTCGCCATGTACGCCCCTCCCCTGCTTGGCCTCATCTTGCCGGCCCTGGTCGCGCTCCTCGGGCTGCACAGCCTCTATATGCTGGCCCCCGAGCTTGTGCCCGATGACGCAGACATGCTGCGCGTCGTGGGCTAAGTTGGCGTTATCCGCCTCACCCTCGACCGATTGTCCCGGAGCAGACCGACATGGAAAACGAAGTCCTTTTCCACCGCCACCCGGCTAACCCGATCCTGACGGCCGTCGACTGGCCTTACCCGGCTCATACCGTGTTCAACTCCGGCGCAACGCTTTTGCAGGACGGCACGACGCTCCTGCTGTGCCGTGTCGAGGACCGGCGCGGCCTGTCCCACCTGTGCGCGGCGCGCTCGCGGAACGGGATCGACGGCTGGCAGATCGACCCCGAACCGACTCTTTCACCCGATCCCGCGAACTATCCCGAAGAGCTATGGGGTGTTGAAGACCCGAGGATCACCTACGTACCGGAGCTAGGGAAATACGCCGTCGTATACACGGCCTACGGACCTGACGGGCCCGGCGTCTCACTGTGCCTGACGGAGGACTTCCGGCGCTTCGAGCGCCTGGGCTTGGCGATGCCGCCCGAGGACAAGGACGCGGCGCTGCTGCCCCGGAGGATCGGCGGGCGCTGGGCGCTCATTCACCGCCCGGTCCTACCGGAAAGCGCCGACATCTGGATCTCATACTCCTCTGACCTGCGCCGTTGGGAGGACCGCACGCTCATGCTGAAGGCGCGCGCGGGCGGCTGGTGGGACGCCAACAAAATCGGCCTCTCACCCCCGCCCATTGAGACGTCCGAGGGGTGGCTGCTGATCTACCACGGCGTGCGGACCCCATGCTCCGGCTGCATCTACAGATTGGGCCTGGCGCTGTTCGATCTCGAGGCCCCCGAGCGGTGCCTGCTGCGCGGCGACGAGTGGGTATTTGGACCGGAAATGCCATACGAGCTTCTTGGCGACGTGGGCAACGTCGTCTTCCCCTGTGGCTACACGATCCGGCCGGACGGCGACACCCTCTACCTGTACTACGGCGCTGCCGACACCTGCATGGCCCTTGCGACGGCCAGCATTCGGTCCTTGCTGGATTGGCTGCACAGGCACGGTAAATGACTTGCATCACGAGTTGTGTGTTTGCGGATAGTGGGTAAGACATACTTCACAGGGCGGGGACAAGCGATGAATACTGAGGATAATGCGGGCAAGCGCACCGGGGCAGACAATGACGATCCCGAGCAGACAGCGGCAGACGACCCGACGGAGGCGGCGGCAGCGGGCGCTACCGGCGCTGTAGCAGGCAGTGCAGTCGGCGCGAGTATGGGCCACGGCACCGAGGGCTCGCTTGCGGGCGCGGTTGTCGGCAGCCTTGTGGGGGCCGACCTCACCGACAAGGTTGCGGGCGAGGGCGAAGACGAAGAGCCGGCGCCGGTCGACTTCGACAAACTTGCCGAGTATGGTTCGGGCGAGGGCGAGCCGACTATTGCCGAACAGATCGAGGAAGGCACGTAACTGAGCAAGTCCGGGTACCGTCCGTCAGGATATGGTAGACTCCAGGAGGGGCATTTGCCCCCTTCCTGTGTCACCATGTCAACCGCAGTCAACCACCACCCAGGCGCACCATCGCCCTCCGACCTGCGCGCAGAGCTACTGCGCCTGTTCGGCCACAGGCAGTTCCTGGGCGCGCAGGAAGCCGTCATCTCGCAGGTGATGGCGGGCATCGATACGGTCGCCGTCATGCCGACCGGGGCGGGCAAGTCGCTGTGCTACCAGCTTCCGGCCATGCTGCTGCCGGGCGTCACGGTGGTCATCTCGCCGCTGATCGCGCTGATGAAGGACCAGTACGACTCGCTGCCCGCCGACGTGTACGAGCGCACCACCTTCATCAACTCCAGCCTCGACATTGAGACACTGCGCGAGCGCATGGGCGAGATATTCGCCGGGCGGTACAAGCTCGTGTACTGCGCGCCCGAGCGCCTGCGCCAGCAGCCGTTCGTGGACGGACTGCGGCGGGCCGACGTGTCGCTCGTCGTGGTGGACGAGGCGCACTGCGTGTCGATGTGGGGCCACGACTTCCGGCCCGACTACCTCTTCCTGGGCAAGGTCATCCCCTCGCTCGGCAGCCCTATCGTGCTCGCGCTCACCGCAACCGCGACGCCCGAGATGCGCGACGAAATCTCCGAGCAGCTCGGCCGCAAGCTGGCCCCGGTCGTGGCGAGCGTATTCCGCCCGAACCTGTACTACGAGGTCGAGACTCTGCCCGACAAACAGGACAAGATGCACCGCCTGGTCGATGTCTGCAAGAACGAGCAGGGGTCGGGCGTGGTGTATGCGCGCAGCCGCGAGACGTGCGAGCAGCTTGCCGCGATGCTGAGGCGCGCTGGCGTGAAAGCGGCCCATTATCACGCGGGCCTGCCTGCCGAGGAGCGCAGCCGCGTGCAGGAAAGCTTCATGACCGACCGCACCCGCGTGATCGTGGCGACTATAGCGTTCGGCATGGGCATCGACAAGAGCAACGTGCGCTTCATCGTCCACTTCAGCCCGCCCGACACGCTCGAAGGCTACGTGCAAGAATCCGGCAGGGCCGGGCGCGACGGCCGCCCCGCGCGCTGCGTGCTGCTTATCTCCCCCGGAGACGGGCGCAACCTGTCGCGCTGGAGCCGCCAGGAGCAACTAAAGGTGGACGACCTGCGCGCCATTTACCGCGAGGTAAAGCGGAGGGTGCCGGAGGGCAAAGCTGCGTTCGCCAACCTGGAGGAGATCGAGAAGCAGGCTCGCGAGGCCGCCGGGTCGCAAATTGGCGACACCACGGTGCGTGTGGCCGTAAGTCTGCTGGAGAAGGTCGGCCTCATCCGCAGACGCTACGACGCGCCCCGAGACGTGTGGATCGCCCTCTCACGGGACGCCTCGCTCGACTCCGACAGGGTCGTGGCAGGGCTGACCGAAGTGACTGGGCTTGGGCCTGGGCAGTCCGGGCGGTTCGACACCGCGCCGCTGGCGGACGA
>DASTEB010000466.1:0-3326 GCA_035710025.1 Chloroflexia bacterium | reverse complement strand
GGGAAGCACGTAGAGGAAGCTCATCCCTCCGCTGAGCGCGCTCGATCTCTGCGGCGTGCGGAAGTCCATGAAGGTGGCTACCTGAGGGTCGAAGGAGGGCCGCTCCGTCTCTATCTCCCAGCCTCGAACCTGCATCCTGAGATAGCGGTAGCGCGGGGCAGGGCGGAAGCGGTTCAGCTTGAACGTGCTGTCGAACAGCCATTGGCCCTGGTACTCCTCACCTCCAACGCGTACCTTCGCGCCGTCTTCGGTGTCCTCTATGGCGTCGGCGTCGCCCTCCACGAACTGGATGTTGGGAAACGCGGCGAGCTTTTCGTGCGCATCGCGGTAGAAATCGGCGCTGCGTATCGCCTTGTAGCGGTACGGGCGGGTGCGGAGCGCGAGCGTGCGCGTGGGAGTAGCGACCAGGAGCCGGCGCCATGTATGAAATGCTATGTCGCCGAAGGGCAGCGGCGCGCCCGCCCTCTCCCAGTATGCCCACGTCTTCCTCTCGTGTTCGTGCAGCGACTTCTCCACGAGCAGGATAGAGCGGTCATACAGGGGGCTTTCTGCCAGGCGGCAGGCCAGGCTCAGGCCGGAAGCGCCCGCGCCCAGAATGATATAGTCGTATCGTTTCATCTATTGCTCCACCAGATACCGGGAAGCCTGCGCAGCTTGCCCCAGTTGGTTACGTGCGCGCGGCGGTGGGTTACGTCGTAATCGTGGGCTTCTATGTCGTCCAGGATGGCGCGGTAGAGCGAGCACATGACGGCAACGCAGCAGCGCCCATCCCTGTGGAACATCTGAATGCACGGCCACGCTTCGCGGTACAAGGCCCGGTTGCGGTCTACCTGGAAGCGCATGAAGTCGCCCCAGCGTTCGTTTTCAAAGTCGGAACCCGCTCCCCCCTCCAAGAGATCGCTGTCGCACAGTCCCCACGCCTGAAGCTCGTTTGCCGGCAGGTACACCCTGCCCCCACGCCGGTCCTCGCCAACGTCGCGCAGGATGTTGGTGATTTGCAGCGCCAGCCCCATTTTGATCGCGTAGGGCATGGCTCCTTCCTCGGTGAAGCCGGGAGCCGTGCCGATTATGCGCAGCATCATCAGCCCGACCGTAGAGGCCACACCGTAGGCGTAGGTGACCAGATCGTCGAACGACTCGTAGGTCTGCTGGTGCAGGTCGCGAGCGACGCCGTCGATAAGTTGATCGCAATAGGTGTAGGGAATCTTGTAGCGAAGGCGAGTGTCGGCCCAGGCGAGCGCCACGAGGTCATCGTGCGGCGGAGAGGCGGTGACCGACCTGTAGCGCCACTCGGCGAGCCTGGCCGCCCTCACGGCCACCGCTTCGTGCGAGCTGTCAACGATATTGTCGGCCACGCGGCAGAAAGCGTAGAGCGCCCTGATGGCGCGCCTCCTGGGAGGAGGCAGAAGGACGGTGGCCAGATTGAAAGTCTTACCGTGCTCCGCGATTACGGCTGCGCACGCCGTGTAAGCACGCTGCAGAACTCGTACATCGCTTATCGGCACGGGGGTGCGGGGCACCGCCGGGTGCACCGCTTCTCGTGCCATGGCGAGTAGCTGGGCTTCCCAGCTGTGTCTAGACGTGATTACCATCTTGCGCCCCCGGGTACGGTTGACCTGGTTGCCTGGAGCATGCTCGGCGGCGCGCAGGTCATATTGCGGCTCTTGTTGAGTCTGAGCGTGCAGCAATCACTACATGCGTGGGAGCCTGCCTATGCCCACATTTGTCGTCGAAGCACAGTTTCTACCGACAGAGCGTAGCAGGCAAAGGTATAGGATCGGCTATACAGGGGTTAATGGCGCGTAAAAATGCGCACTGCCGCTACCCCGCTCGAAAGTAGCGCGGTGCAGCGCCGGAGAGGGCATTTCCGGCCCGCCGTGCGCGAAGCCATTATGCGTATGGTAGACTATTGCCCGCGAGTTGGACCCACGCCACACCCGCAGTCTGCTCGAAGCGGAGCAAGACCGCGAAAGGACGAACAGCACCGATGATATCGTTGACATGGGAGCAAGTACGCGCCTGGAGGTTGGAGCAACAGTGCCTCGTGCCGAGGTTGGACCGGCAGGATTTCGTTGGGGCCGCCGAGAGGGTGCTGGGTGTGCAGGCACAGGTGACGTCGGCTGCCGAGCTTGCGATCGGCGTGCGAGTGGACAGGCTGAAGCGGGAGCACCTGCAAATGGCACTGTGGCAGGACCGCACGCTGGTCAAGACGTGGGCCATGCGCGGGACTCTTCATGTGCTCGACGCCGGGGATTTTCCGCTGGTGGTCGCGGCGCGGTGCGCGAAAGGAAGTCGCCCCTGGCTAAGTCACTTCCTCCAACTCGGCTTCACCGAGGCGCAGTACGACGAGCTCCTGGCGGCGGTGCCGGAAGTGCTTGGCGATGAGCCGATGGCGCGGGAGGCGCTGGCGAGCAGGGTGGCGGACCGGATGAAGGCGCCGGAGGTGCGCACCGCGCTGCTAGGCTCGAGTTGGGGGACGCTTTGGAAGCCGTCAATGTTCAGGGGTGAGCTTTGCTTCGGGCCTGGCGAGGGCCGCGCCGGCACGTTCGTGAACCCGCGCAAGTGGCTTAGTGAGTGGAAGGAATGGGAGCCGGAGGAAGCGCAGAAAGAGGTCACGCGACGCTACCTCCAGACCTACGGTCCGGCCACGCCCAGAGACTTCAGCTTCTGGTGGGACGGCGGTGGGCGTACCTTCGGGAAGAAGATGTTCGAGCTGCTGGGGGATGAGGTGGAGACCGTAGACGTGGAGGGCTGGAAGGCAACGGCTCTCAAGTCGACGCTCGACTCGATGCAGAACGCAAATGCAGGCCACACCGTGCGGTTGCTGCCGATGTTCGACGTCTATGTGCTGACGCAGAGCCGGAATATTGAGCCGCTGCTTGCTATGGAGCACAAGCACAGGGTGTTTCGTCCAGCGGCGTGGGTCAGCGCCGTGGTGCTTGTGGACGGCGTGGTACGGGGAGTGTGGGAGCAAGAAACGAAGAAGGGCCAAACGCTTGTGAAGGTCGGCATGTTTGACACGCCTTCTCAAGAGATTCGCGGTGAGGTAGAGGCCGAGGCAGCGCGGCTGGAGGGCTTTCTCGACACGAAAGTGGCGGTGGAGTTTGCGCAGGCGGTGTAGTGTGGGGCGGTTGCCCGGACGTTAAAATGGGAAAGCCCTACCGGGAATGGTAGAGCTTCGTGGCGGGCCCGACGAGGCTCACGCCAACCGTTGGCTGCTTTCGGCACCCACACTGCGTGAGCGGACCCACGGCAGCTTTCAGGAGCCTTCCGATACCTCGTAAATCTCGTCGGCAACCAGGCCGTGCGCCTCGCGGTGCACGCTG
>DASTEB010000465.1:0-11392 GCA_035710025.1 Chloroflexia bacterium | reverse complement strand
CAGCCCCGCCACCCCCGCGGCCGACGCGCCATTGGCTTCGTTCGCGCCGAATACGCCCGCACCGCCCGTGCTTGCGCTCTGTCCGTACACGCCAGATAGGCTGTTGCTGTACCCGTACACCCCGAAGCCGTTGGTGCTCGTGCCCTCAACGCCTCGCCCGCCGGTGCTCGTTCCCCTCACGCCGGGGCTGCCGATGCCCCGCAGGCCGATGCCGTTAGGGCTTTCGCCGAACAAGCCGATGCCGTTGTTCACCGTGGTACGCGAGTAAATGGGCTGGCCGTGGGTGGTCGTGTTGATGAAGATGCCGGGTAACTGCCTTGCCTGGTCGACGAACTTGGTCATCTGCTGGCGTGTGACGTCGCTAACCGGGCGGTAGTAGGGCCTATTCTGGTCGTCGCACGGCTCGCCCGGCCCGCCGCACGGGTAGCCGGAGATGATGTCCTGCTGGTACAGGCGGTTAGCGAACTCGTAGAAGGTGTTGCCCGGGGGCACGTCGGCGAAGCACTGCCCGCCTGCCGGGCACGTGGCCTGTGGGTCCTCTCCCGCAGCGGCATCACGAGCATCCGCCCCGGCCGCCGAGCGCCCTCCCAGGGAGCCCAGGGCCAGCGACGTTGCGACCAGTACGGTCAGGACGGCCGCGCCGGCGCGGCCGCGCAATGGCGATCCGGCAGATCGCATCCCGGTTCGAGGGGTGAAGTCGTTCATGGTATGTGTCCTCCGTTCGTTCAGGTAGTAGCGGGCACGACTGTACGGCTCTCACGGGGCCAGCCCGGGGATCTGCCTCGATTCCTCGTAGCCCACGCCCTTCGTCTCAGGTTGGCCCCACTCCGCCGGGTGCAGGTACTTGCCCTGCTCCTCGCCCGACTTCTGCGGCTCGACGGCGAGGGGGTGCTGCTCGGCATAGGGGTCATGGCGGATGCCCGTTACCTGCCACGAGACCTTGACGTTGGGCCGGTCGGTCTTGATGGTGAAGCGGTTATCCCGGATCTCGCTCGACACGATAGCCTGCGCGAAGTCGCCGATTACCGTCAGTTGGTAGCGAAAGTCGCGGTTGAGCGCCTCGAACCATTCGGGCAGGGTCACGACTGCCTCGCCGCCGGCATTTGTTGTCACGTTGCCGTCGTATACGTTCTTCAACTCCGCGCTCTGCACGGCCGCGTGCTGCAGGTACCCGTTCTCCGGGTCGAGCGGGTGGTCTATGCGGGAGGGGCCGAGGCAGCCGGTGCAGGTGCCGGTTACTTCTACATCTCCCTCGAACCGGCCTGCCGTGCCGTTGGGACTGCGGCCAAAGACCGCGTGCCCGCTATCGCTATAGGCATACACGCCGCGGCCGGTTGTGGTTAACCCGTACAGCCCCCAGCCGGAGTCGCTGGTCCCGGCAATTGCAAGGCCTTCCGAAGAAGTGCCGCGCACGCCCATACCGGTGGTGCTCTCGCCCCACACACCGACGGCGCTGGTGCCGTTGTTCGCGGTGCCTTTTACCCCGGTGCCGTTGGAGGCCGTCGTGGTCCCGGCTACGCCCGCGTCGGCGTCGTCGCCGCTCGTCGTCTCTCCCTTGACGCCGCTTCCCGAGCCACTCACCCCGTACACGCCCATGCCGTAGGTGCTCAGCCCCGCCACGCCCGCGGCCGACGCGCCGTTGGCTTCGTTCGCCCCGAATACGCCCGCACCGCCCGTGCTTGCGCTCTGTCCGTACACGCCAGATAGGCTGTTGCTGTACCCGTACACCCCGAAGCCGTTGGTGCTCGTGCCCTCAACGCCACGCCCGCCGGTGCTCGTGCCCCTCACGCCGGGGCTGCCGATGCCCCGCAGGCCGATGCCGTTGGGGCTTTCGCCAAATATGCCGATTCCATTATTCAGGGTCGTGCGCGAGTAAATGGGCTGGCCGTGGGTGGTCGTGTTGATGAAGATGCCCGGAAGTTGGCGAGCCTGGTCGACGAACTTGGTCATCTGCTGGCGCGTGACGTCGCTAACCGGGCGGTAGTACGGGCGGTTCTCCGAGTCGCACGGCTCGCCCGGCCCGCCGCACGGGTAGCCGGAGATGATGTCCTGCTGGTAAAGGCGGTTAGCGAACTCGTAGAAAGCGTTGCCCGGGGGTACGTCGGCGAAGCACTGCCCGCCCGCCGGGCACGTGGCCTCAGGGTTTTGGCCCCCCGCCGAGCGGTCCGCGTCCTGCGCGCCTGCCGTTCCCCAGCCCCCGAGGGCGAACGACACTGCAAGCAAGCCTGCAATAACGGCCACACCCTTGCGGCCCCGCGGCCCCGTGAGTGTCTGCCGGTTGTCAGTACGGTGAATAGAGCGGTTCATGGTCTTTGTGTCTCCTGTTTGCGTGACTTGTCGGGGAATGCGCCCGGCCGTTCGCCGCGGGGCACGAGCGGCTGGGGTATCGCCATATGTCAAGGCCGGTCCTGAAGCTTCTGCACCTTCTCGTAGCTCACGCCCTTGCTCTCGGGCTGAGCCCACTCGCGGGGGTGCTGGTAGGTGCCGCGCTCGCTGGCCGGCTTGTCCTGCTCCACGGGGACGCGGTTCTGCTCGGCGTAGGGGTCGTGGCGGATGCCCGTCACCTGCCAGGACACCTTCATGCCGGGCACGCCGCCCGCTATCTTGAAGCTGTTGCCGCTGATCTCGTCGGCAATGTAAAGCTCGGACATCGGCGCGCCGATGGCTGTAAGCTGGTAGCGGAAGTCGCGGTTGAGCGCCTCGAACCATTCGGGTAATTGCACGCGAGCCTCGCCGCTGCCGTCCAGTACGGCCACCCCGTCGTAGATATTCTTCATGTCGGGGCTTTCGACGGCGGCGTGGTACAGATATCTGTTCTCGGGGTCGAGCGGGTGGTCAATGCGATAGGTGCCGGCGCCCGCGGCACAGCAACCGCCGGTCACTTCCACGTTCCCCACGAAGTAGCCGGCGCGGCTGCCGCTGCTTAAGCCAAACACGCCGTCGCCGTTGGTGCTGGTGCCCGCCACGCCTATGCCGTTGGTGGTCAGGCCGTACACCGAAACGGCATCGGCGGCGTTGGCACGACCATACACGCCGATCCCCTCGGCGGCAGTGGATAGGCCATTTACGCCGTAGCCGCTGGAGCTTACGCCGTACACGCCTGAGGCGCTCGTGCCCGTGTTGGACGCGCCGTACACCCCGCTCCCGTTGTTGGCGAAAGAAGCACCATATACGCCCCGGCCGGTGTTGCTCCGGCCGTACACGCCCACGGCGTTGGTGCCTGTGTTTGCCGAGCCTTCCACTCCGTAACCATCGGTGCCGTTCGCTATCCCGATGACACCCGACTCACTACTCGCCGTAGTGGAACCAACCACTCCCGTTCCGCTGTTGCTGTGCCCCCGCACGCCCGCCGCGTTTTGGCCCGTGTTCGCCGTGCCGCTCACGCCGGTGCCGCCGTTGCCCGTTGACACACCCTGCACTCCAAAGCGGCCTGCCGCCTCAGAATAGCCGTACACGCCGTCGCCGCTGGAGCTTGTGCCGTACACACCGACCGCACCCGCGCCCGTGTTGGCAATTCCCTGTACGCCCCTGCCGTTGTTCGCCGTGGAGCTGCCGCGCACGCCGTCGCCGGTGGTGCTCGAGCCGTATACCCCCATGGCGGTCAAGCACAGGCCGGACGGGCATGTGCCGATACCGCGCACTCCCGCGCCGCCGTGGCTCTCGCCTCGCACGCCCAGGGCCCCCAGGCCGTACACGCCGATGGAGCCCTCGCCGGTGGTTGCTTCGCCGTACAGGGCGATACCGTCTGTGGCGCCGGTGCGAGAGTAGACGGGCCGGAGGGCACTCGGCGTGTCGATGTAGATCTCGGGGAGGCGGCGGGCCTGGTCGACGAACTTGGTCATCTGCTGGCGGGTGACGTTGGCGCCCGGGCGGTAGTACGGGCGGTTCTCCGAGTCGCACGGCTCGCCGAGGCCACCGCATGGGTAGCCGGAGATTATGTCCTGCTGATAAAGGCGGTTGGCGAACTCGTAGAAGGCGTTGCCCTCGGGCACGTCGGCGAAGCACTGCCCGCCTGCCGGGCACGCGGCCTCGGGAGAGTCGGGCGGCGTGCCGGCCGTGGCGAGGCCCGGCGAGAGCAAGACCGCGCCAAAGGCCAATACACAAAGCAGGCCCGCAAAGCGGACGGGTCCGGCCTGACGAACAGCGTTACCTATCATATGTCTTCCCTCCCTTCCTCGCTCACCCGGGCGGGATCCGGCTGCAGCATCTCCAACATCTCGTGCATGGCTGCTTCGAGCGCGGCGCAGTCGTTGAAGAGGCGGGCCTCGCCGCTCACGACGTGCTGCACCTTGCCGCGCCATTCGGCCCGGCCGTCCCCGGTCTTTTCCATCCAGACCCTCACGAGAAACAGGTTGGATACTTCGGGTTGCTTGTCCATAGTTGGTAGCCCCGACGGCCGCTTGGAATTGGGCTAAGCATAGGGGAAGGTGCGCTATAATGGTGGGTACAATCGAGGGTACAAGAATGTCCTCCTCCACCTCTCGCACACCCTTCGGACAGTGGCTCAAGGAACGCCGCAAGGCCCTGGACATCACCCAGGAAGACCTTGCGGAGCGTATCGGCTGCGCCCGGGAGACGATCAAGAAGATCGAGCAGGGCGACCGGCGCCCCTCGCGCCAGATAGCCGAGCTGCTGGCCCGCTACTTCCAGATCCCCGAAGACGAGTGGGAAGCCTTCACCCACTTCACGAGGTCGGCGTCCGCAGGTGCCCCCGGGGAGTCCGGCCCTGTTTCGGACGACGAGAAGAGCGCGGCCCCCTGGCGCGAGGGGCGCCGCCGCCACACCAACCTGCCCATCCCGCCGACAGCCCTCCTCGGGCGAGAGCGCGAGGTCGCGGCGCTGCGCACCCTGCTGCTGAACGAGCGCACGCGCCTGGTGACGCTCACCGGCCCGCCGGGCATAGGCAAGACCCGCCTCGCTCTGGAGGTTGCCGAGAGCGGCCTGGCCGAGCACTTCGACGACGGGGTGTTCTTCGTCGAGCTTGCCCCGATCAGCGATCCCGGCCTCGTGCAGACCACAATCGCCAAGGCGCTGGGCCTGAAGGAGTCGCGGGGAAGCTCGGCGCTGGAGAGTCTGAAGGAAGGGCTGAGCAGCAAGCGCATGCTGCTCGTGCTGGACAACTTCGAGCAGGTGGTGAGGGCCGCGCCCGACGTGGCCGCCTTGCTCGCGGCGGCTCCCTGGCTCAAGATGCTCGTGACCAGCCGCGAGCCGCTGCGCATCAGGGGAGAGCGCAAGTTCCCGGTGCCCCTGCTCGACGTGCCGGGCACGGACGAGCGGCCGGACGGGGGAGGCTGGGGGCGGATCGCCCGCTACTCGGCCGTGGCCCTGTTCGTGGAGCGGGCGCAGGAAGCCAACCCCGATTTCGAGTTGACGGAGGGGAACGCCGGGGCGGTGGCCGCCATCTGCGCTCGGCTCGACGGCCTGCCGCTGGCGATAGAGTTGGTGGCGGCACGAGCCAATATCTACTCTCCGCAGGCCCTGCTGCAGCAGCTTAGCGACAGGCAGGTGCTGCACGTGGGCGGGCTGCGTGATCTGCCCGCCCGGCAGCACACTCTGCACGACGCGATCAGCTGGAGCTACGACCTGCTGGACCACGGGGAGAAGGCGCTGCTGCGGAGGCTGGGCGTGTTCGTCGGCAGCTTCACGGCAGCGGCCGCCGAGGCGGTGTGCAACGCCCGCGACGACCTGCCCACGAGCGCGAGGGAGGCGATTTCGTCGCTGTTCGACAAGAGTCTGCTGCAGGCCCACGCCGACGGCAGCCGCGGCGCCGAGCCGCGCTTTACCCTGCTCGAGACGATCCGCGAGTACGCGCTCGCGCAGCTTCAGCAGAGCGGGGAGAGCGACGCCGTGGCGGGCTACCACGCCGAGTACTTCCTGGCCCTGGCCGAAGACGCGGAGCCGCATATTACCGGGCCCGAGCAGCTCAAGTGGGCCGACCGGCTTGAGGCAGAGCGCGACAACCTGCGCGCCGTGCTCGCCCGAAGCCTGGCGGACGGTGGGCAACAGAGCGCGGGAGCGCTGCCGGTGTGGCTTGCCCTGCGCCTGGCCGGGGCGCTCGGGCAGTTCTGGGCGGCGCGAGGCAACCTTAGCGAGGGGCGCAGGTGGCTGCAGGCGGCGATCGAAGGGGCCGAGAAGCTGTCCGAGGCCGGTCTACGTGCGGTGGGCGCGACAACCAGGGACGCCCATGCGCTGGACAGGGCGCGGCTCAAGGCGCTGAACGCGGCCGGGGTGCTTGCCCGGCTGGCCGGGGATTTCCCGGCAGCAAGGCAGGTTCTCGAGAGCGGGCTGGATATTTCGCGGAGACTGGGCGACCGGCGGGCGATCTCGAGTACGCTCGACAATCTCGGCGCGATGGCGCTGATGCGCGGGGACTACACGGAGGCACGCAGCGCTTTCGGCGAGAGCCTGGCTATCAAGCGCGAGCTGGGGCTTGAGCTTGAGGCCGGGCGCGGCGTTACGCGCCTGGGCAACGTCGCGCTGATGGAGCAGGACTACCCCGAAGCACGAAGGCTGCTCGAAGAAGGGCTAGCCGCCAGCCGCCGGGCAGAGGACAGGCAGGGCACCGGCCAGGCGCTGCACAGCCTGGCTATGATCGCGTTGGCGCAGGGGGATTACGGCGAGGCGCGGCGGCTCGACGAGGAGACCCTGTCGATAGCGCGCGATCTGGGCAACAGGCCGGGCATCGCCTACTCACTGCGGGACCTGGGCAACGTGGCGTACGAGCTTGGCGACTACCAGGCGGCGCGCGGCTCGTTCCTGGAGAGCCTGGTCCTGTTCAGCGAGCTTGAGGACACGCTGCCCGCTATCGAGTGCTTGCTCGGCGTGGCTAGAGTACTAGCGCGCGACGGGCAGTACGAACGGGCGGCCCGGCTGAGCGGCGCGGCGTACGCCATATTGGAGAGTACCGAGGGCGTGATCGACCCGGCCACGCAAGACAGGCGCGAAAGCGACCTCGCGTCCCTGCGGGCGCAACTGGGTGAGGAGGCGTTTGCTGCCGCGTGGAACGAGGGGCGGGCCATGAGCCTGGACGACGCGCTCGAGGAAGCCGCCCGGCAGGAGTAGGCCTACCTGCCCAGGTAGGTGCTGGCTACCTGCTCGTTGCCCAGCAGCTCCGTGCCCGTGCCCTGGAGGGCGATGCGCCCGCGGTCAAGCACGTAGGCGTAGTCGGCGATCTGCAGGGCCTTGTGCGAGTGCTGCTCCACGAGGAGCACGGTCTTTCCCTCGGCGTTTAGCTCGCGCACGATGCGGAATATCTCCTGCACGAGCAGCGGAGCAAGGCCCATCGAAGGCTCGTCGAGCAGGAGCAGGCGAGGCTTTAGGAGCAGGGCGCGCGCTATGGCGAGCATCTGCTGCTCTCCGCCCGACAGGTTGCCCGCCGGCTGGTCACGCCGCTGGCCGAGCACGGGGAAGCGGGCGTACATCTGCTCGATCTCGCGCGCGTCGGCCCGGCGCTGCCCGCCCGCCGCCGAACCAAGCTCCAGGTTCTCGCGCACGGTCATGCGGGCGAGGATGGCGCGGCCCTCGGGCACCTGCGCCACGCCCACCTGCACGACCCTGTGGGGCGACCAACGGCCGATCTCTTTGCCCTCGAACCTGATGCTGCCGCTGCGGGGGCGAAGCAGGCCCGAGATGGCGCTCAGGGTGGTTGTCTTGCCCGCGCCGTTCGCGCCGATGAGCGCCACGATCTGCCCCTCGCCCACCCTGAACGAGATACCCTTGACGGCCTCGATCTGGCCGTAGCTCACCACAAGGTCGGTGACGGCCAGCATCTCCCCACGGCGCGGCGGATCGGCACTCATGCGCTGTAGCTGTCCTCTTCTTTGCCCAGGTAGGCCTCGATTACCTCGGGGTTGCTGCTGATCTCGGCGGGCGTGCCCTCGGCTATCAGGTTGCCGAAGTTGAGCACGCCGATGCGGTCGCACAGGCTCATGACCAGCCCGACGTCGTGCTCGATCACCAGCAGGGTCACGCCCCGCTTCGCCAGGGCGCGCAGCCGTTCGGCCAACGCTGCACTCTCGGCCGCGTTCATGCCCGCCGCGGGCTCATCGAGCAGCAAAAGATCAGGGTCGGAGGCGAGAGCGCGCACAAGCTCCAGGCTGCGCTGGCTGCCGTAGGCGAGGGACGCGGCGGGCTGCTTCGCAACCTGGGACAGCCCGACCCCATCGAGGAGAGATAGTGCCTTCTGCCGGGCGGCCTGCTCCTCGCGCCTCACCCGGGGCAGGAACACCAGGCGCTCGGCCAGGCTGCCTTTCATGCGCGAGTGCTGCCCCACTACCACGTTGTCCAGCACGCTCATAGCGCCGAACAGGCGGATGTTCTGGTAGGTGCGGGTCATGCCAAGCTCGACTATGCGGTGCGCGGGCACCTTCTCGATGCTCTCGCCCTTGAAGACGATCGTGCCGCCGGTGGGCGGCATCAGGCCGCTGAGCATATTGATCACGGTCGTCTTGCCCGCGCCGTTCGGCCCGATCAGCCCGTAGATCTCGCCCGGGTAGATGTCGAACGACACGCGGTTCACGGCGACAAGCCCGCCGAAGGCTTTGGTCAGGTCGCGCACCGAGAGGAGGGGTTGGCGGCTCGCGTCGCTCACGATGCCTCCTTCGGCCCGGCGCCCGTGCGGGTTACGCCGCTCTCGGGCGCGTCGGCCTCCGGCCCGGCCTGCGAGGTGGCCGCGGTGCCGGTGCCGCGCAGGGCCTCGGCCTCGATGCTGTCGATGCGGTTGGCGTCGCCAAGCTCCGACTGGTGGGGGTCGGCTGTGGCCTGCTCGGGCACAGTAGGGCGTACTCTCTGCCAGGGCAGACGTATGCCGAGCGCGGTCGAGAGGAGGCCGTTGGGCAAGAAGAGTATCACGGCGAGCAGGATCAGCCCGCTGAACAGCTCGGGGTTGTTCTTGATGTCCACCCCGCCCATCACGGGCACGTTGCGGATCACCTCCGGCAGGATGGTAATGACGAACGCGCCCAGGATGGCCCCGCGCCACACCAGCGTGCCGCCAACCACGGCGAACATGAGGATCTCGACCGCGCGCTGGAAGCCGAAGTCGCCGGGGCTGATGAAGCCGCGCATGTGCGCGTAGAGCGCGCCCGCCAGAGCGGCGATCACCGCGCCCGTCACGAAGGCGACCACCTTGTACTGCGTGACGTGTACGCCCATGGTGCGGGCGGCGTTCTCGTCCTCGCGGATCGCCTCGAGGGCCATGCCCATGCGCGAGCCTCTCATGCGGGCGAAGAAGAAGGACGTGACGAGCAGCAGGCCGTACACCTCCCAGCCGCTGACCGTGACCGGGTTGGCCCCCGCGCTCAGGCGGAAGCCCTCAGGCCCGCCAAGCGCCTGTATGTTGACGATGACTATGCGCACGACCTCGACGAAGCCGACCGTGGCGATGGCGAGGAACACGCCCCGAAGGCGCAGGATGGGCAGGCCGAGGAGCAGCGCGACGAACCCCGCGACGGCAGCGCCCGCGATGGCGGCGGGCCACAGGCCCCACCCGGCGTTCACGGTGAGCATCGAGGCCGTGTACGCGCCGATAGCCATCGAGGCGGCGTTGCTCAGGGAGAGCATGGCGCAGGACAGGGTGATATAAATGCTCAACGCCAGTACCGCGTTGATGCCGATGAGGTTGATCAGGAAGCTGTTGCTGGTGAAGAACTCGGCCATGGTGCCCCGACGGCGGGACCGCTACCCTACCCTCCCGAGCCTCTGCCCGAAGATGCCCTGCGGCCTGAGGACCAGGACGAGGAACAGGGCCGCGAAGACGAACGCATCTTTCAATTGGGAGCCGCCGAACACTACGCTCAAGACTTCGACGATCCCGATGAGGAAGCCCGCTATCACCGCGCCCGGTATGCTGCCCATGCCGCCCAGGATGATGATGGACAGGCCCTTCAGCTCAACCTGGTTGCCCATGGTCGGCTCGATGTTGTTCAGGCTCATGCCGTACAGGATGCCCGCAGCGCCGCCGAGCGCGCTGGCTATGAAAAACGTCTGTATGATGACCGACTCTATGTTCACGCCGAGCAGGGCCGCGGCGCGCGGGTTCTCGGCCACGGCGCGCATGGAGCGGCCGAGCGAGCTTCGGTTCACCAGCCAGGTGAGCGCGATCATCAGCGCAATGCTGACTATCAAGATGATTATGTCAAGCAAACGGATGCGAGTGTTGCCGATGTCGAAGAACACGCGGGGAAACGCCGAGCCGGGGAACTGCTGGCGGTCGTCGCCGTAGAAGGCGCGGGCCAGGCCCACGAACACCAGCGACATGCCGATGGAGCTGATCAGGGGCGAGAGGTGCCCTGCCCCCCGCTTCCTCAGCCGAAGGAACGCCACCCGGTCGAGCAGGATGCCCAGCACGCCCGCCACCAGCACGGCGGCCGGGAAGGCAAGCAGGAACTCCCAGCCCTGCACGGCCACCAGCCACCACGCGACCATCGCGCCCAGCATGAAGATGGCGGCGTGCGCCAGGTTCAATATGTCGAGCACGCCGAAGATGAGCGTGTAGCCGAGGGCTACGAGCGCGTAGATGCTGCCTGAGAAGATGCCGTTGAGCATCTGGGCGGGTAGTTGGGACAGGTTCATGTTGGAAGGGTGAGGGGCGACCCGGCAGACCGGCACCTCCGGTGCGCCGCTATGCGGCACCGCCCCTCACCGTAGGCTTACTTGAAGATCGCGAACTTGCCGTCCTGCACTATCTGCACGACCGGCTTGTGGTTGGCGTCGCGGGTCTCGAGGAACGAGAACTCGCCCAGCACGGTGGGCACGCTCACGGTCTTGAGGGCGTCGCGGATGGCGGTGCGGGCCTCGGCCAGCGACTTGCCGTCGATATCGGCGCGCTTTGCCGCGTCCCACACGATGTACACGCCTGCGTAGGCCTGTGCGGCGAACTGGTCGGGGCCCTTGCCGTTTTTCGCGGTGAAGGCTTCGATGAACGCCTTGCTCAGCTCGTCCTCGGCGTTGGGGTTCCACGCCGCGCCGACGATCGCGCCCTCGGCCGCCTCACCTGCCGCCGTGACCACCGCGGGCGAGTTGAAGCCGTTGCCCCCGATGATCGGGATGGACGGATCGATGCCCACGTCGTTGCGGGCCTGCTGCAGGATGGTCTGTGCAGGCTTGGCCAGCGCCGACACGACGATGGCGTCGGGGTTCTCACCCTTGATGGCGGTAAGCTGGGTCTTGTAGTCGGTGTCGTTAGTCGAGAAGGTCTGCTCGCTCAGGATCTCGACGCCGTTCTTCTGCAGCTCGGCGCGGAACACGTCTGCGCCTGACTTGCTGAAGGCATCGTCGTTGGCGTACAGGAGCGACACCTTGGTCAGGTTCAGCTTCTCCTTGGCCTGCTTGATCGTCTCGGGGATCACCTGGGCCTCGGACAGCGAGTCGCGGAAGATGTAGTCGCCCATCT
>DASTEB010000464.1:0-9031 GCA_035710025.1 Chloroflexia bacterium | reverse complement strand
TGACGCCCCCTTCGTCGAGGCCGCGATCGGCGTGACCGTCTACGAGTTCACCGCCACCATGGACCGCATGCACCCCGCCTTCGCAAGCGTCAAGAGCGACCGCGGCAACCTGTGCGGCAGCCGGCCTCAGATCCATATCGCCTCGCTTCAGGCTGCCAAGCTTGACGGCCCGGGCCAGCCTCTCAGCGTGGTGGTGGAACTGGTGGACGACAGCGGCAACCCCGTGACGGGGGCCGACGTGATGGTCCAGGTGACCAGCCTGCGCAGGCAGATTGAGATCTACTTGCCCGAGGCGAGCGGCGGGCGCTACGCCGACTGCGACGTCGCGCTGCTCGACACGACGGGCGCCGGCCAGATCGGGCTGGTTGTGTACGCCTCGGCCCCCGGCTACGCCCCAGCGACGGCAAGAACCGTGAACACGGTAGGCTACCTCTGCGCGAACCTTGAGCGTGAGGAGACTACCGCCAGTAGGGCACAGTAACGGGGGCGCGGCGGCAGTCCACCTGGCGGACGGTCTACCCGTCGCGAGCTAGCGGCCCCGACTGCGTGCCCATGCGACTCCAGGCGCAACACCACCTGTAATCGCGCACAAGACAGGGGACGAAGCCCCGCACTTCGTCCCCTGTCCGATCACGGGGGGATGCCCATCATCGCGCCCTTGGGTTGCGCGGTGACGGCTATACCTACACCCCGTACAGCAGCCGCTCGCGGTTGAACAGCCGCAGACCGATTACGACGCAGACGGCCGCCGCTACGAGGCTGCCCGCCACGGCGAATACGAACGCCACCTCGGGCACCGGCGCGCCCGTCGCCAGCTTACCCACCAGCGCCGCGGTGCCGTACACCGGGATGCCGTAGAAGGCGGGGTTGGTGGGCGTGGCGAAGGCGGCGACCATCGCCGGGGCGATCGCGGCGAACATGAACGGGGTAAGCGCCTGCTGAGCGTCCTTGAACGCCTTGGTGCGCACGCTCACGATCATCAGCGCCGCGTCGAAGAACAGCGCCAGCGGCAGGCTGAGCAGGATGGCCGCCAGCACCACCTCGAACGGCAGCACCGCCCCCTGCGTGACCGACGCGGGCAGTATGTTGCTCGCGATGTAAAAGCCCATGAACGTCAGCACGATCGGCACGCACGTCAGCGTAAAGACCGCCGCCAGCTTGCCCACGAACACCTCGAAGTCGTTCGCCGGGGTGACAAGCACCGACTCGAGCGTGCCGCGCTCCTTCTCGCCCGCGGTCACGTCTATTGCGAGGAACATCCCTCCCTGCGCCACGATAGTCGCCAGCAGGATGGGCAGAGTGAACGAGGCGAAGATGCCGCCGAGCTGCGCCGGGGTCGCCAGTTCCTGCGCGTCCAGGCTGACAGGCGCAAGCAGGCTGGGGTCGAGATCACGCTGCTGTACCCGTTCGACCGTGACCTGCTCGCTATAGGTCTTGATGGCGAGGTTCAGGCGCTCGGCCGAGAAGCCCCCGCCAAAGATGCCGCCCGCGGCGCTGTTGGTGTACAGAGTAAGCCCGGCCGGCAGCTCCTGCCGGATGCGTTCGCTGAAGTCGGGCGGGATCACCAGGCCAACGCTCTCGACCCCGCGCCTGATCGAGCCTTGCAGGTCGCCCTCATACTGCGTCAGCGTGATGTCTTGCTGCTTGAGCACGTCCAGGAAGCGTTGGTCGGCGTTCTCGATGCCCAACGACGGGATAGAGACCGGCTCGCGCGCTCGGTCGCTGATCATCGCGTTGATCCAGGGGTTGAAGATGGCGTAGAAGATGCCCAGGAGGAGGGGCACGAGCAGCGCCTGCGTGAGGGCCTTACGGTCGCGCAGGCCGTCGATCAATTCTTTCCGCCAGATATTCCAGATTCGGTAAGACACTTCTTCTTCTCCTCGGGGCGGCTACACGATGCCCGCGAACTCACTGCGCAGCAGCGCGGCATCCCCCGCGAGGGCAACGAACGCGTCCTCCAGGTTGAGCTTGCCGGTGCGCGCCTTTAGCTCGTCGGGCGTTCCCTGGGCCACGATCACCCCGCGCACGATGATGGCGATGTTGTCGCACAGGCGCTCGGCCTCGTCCATGTAGTGGGTGCTGAACAGCACACACCGGCCCTGCTCGCGGAAGCCCCGGATGTTGTCGCGGGTCTCGCGCACGGCCATCACGTCCAACCCGTTGGTCGGCTCGTCCATGATGATGTTGTGCGGGTCGTGAACCAGGGCGCGGCCCAGCACGATCTTCTGGCGCTGGCCCCGGCTGAACCCCTCGGCCCGGCGCTCGGCGATCTCATGCATGTCGAACAGGTCGATCACGGCCTGCACCCGGCGGTCAAGCTCCTTGCCTTTGAGACCGTAGAAGCGCCCGTAATAGGCAAGTTGCTCGCGGGCGGTGAGGCGCGGGTACACTCCCGTCATGTCCGACTGCACCCCGAGGAGCGAGCGGGCGCGCTCAGGCTCGCGGGCCACGTCCACCCCATCGATGGTGACCGACCCTTCGAGCGGCTTTATGAGGCCCGCGATGATGCGCAGTGTGGTGGTCTTGCCGGCGCCGTTCGGGCCGAGCAGGCCGGTGATCTTCCCGTCGGGGCAGTCGAAGGATACCCCGTCAACTGCCCTGACCTCGCCGTAATGCTTCTTCACGTTCCGTATTGAGATCATGTGGTTCTCCTGTGGGCCGCGCCGTAGGAACGGGCCGGCATAGCGAGCGCATACGTAGTGTAGCATCAGCAGCGCAGCAGGGTCATCAGCCTATGCGCCGAGCGGGATACCTGGCCGTTACTACTATGGATATTTACACAGGTCCGCCTCTGGAGCGTGCCCGGCATTATATACGCAGGATGCTACTTGCCGGTAGTACGAAATACTGCATTTTACGCATAGCGGCGGTGTGTACGGTCTGCTATACTCTGGCCAGCAGACATTTTCACTCACCCCGGTACCTGTTCCCTATACTCTGCCCCCGCTGCCCGCGCGTCTTCACGGCTCTTTAGTAGAAGGGACATTTGGTGATGCCTGGTTTCTGGATCCGGCTGGGCCTCCTATTGAGCGCCCTGGTCTTGCTGTTGTCGTTCTTGCCGGGTGGCGCCGCCCCCGCGCTGCCCGAAGCGATACCGCACCTCGCGACGAGCGCGCCCTCGGGGCCTGTACGTCCGGTGCAGCCAACCCCGCCCAACGTGTCGGCCAGGGCAGCAATCGTGGTTGAGTACCCGTCGGGCCGCATCCTGTTCGAGAAGAACTCGCACCTGCGGCTGGCCCCCGCCAGCACCACCAAGATCATGACGGCGATAGTGGCCATGGAGTACGGCAAGCTTGACGAGAAGGTGGTCGTGTCGCAGAAGGACATGATCTACGGCTCGAAGATGGGGCTCAAGACGGGCGAGACCCAGACGGTGCGCAACCTGCTCTACGGGCTGATGCTCCCCTCGGGCAACGACGCCGCCATGACGCTGGGGCGGCACGTCGCCACGAAGCTGGGCGCCGGCACGACCACCGGCGCGTTCGCCTGGCTGATGAACAAGAAGGTGGCGGCGCTCGGGCTGAAGAACAGCAACTTCGTGAACCCGCACGGCCTGGACAAGAAAGGCCACTTCTCGAGCGCCTATGACCTGGCGAGCATGACCTGGTATGCCATGCAATACGATTTGTTCAACGAGATCGTGAAGCAGGAGAACTACGACGCACCGGGCCACAAGCTGAAGAACCTGAATAAGCTGCTCACCCGGTACTCGGGCGCCGAGGGCGTGAAGACGGGGTACACGAGGCGGGCCGGGTCGTGCCTGGTGGCCTCGGCCACGCGTGACGGCAAGCGCGTGATCTCGGTCGTGCTGAACGACCCCAAGATGTACGACGAGAGCGCCGCCCTGCTGGACTACGGGTTCGCGAAGCTGGCGGCCACTCCCAACGCCGCGGGAGAGATACTGGCCATTGCGGTGAAGTAAGCGGCGCGTCGTCCCATGCACCCCGGCGCGGGGCCGCGGACCAGGGATTAGAGGCAGACAGGTATTCTACTTACTACCATTACCGGCACCACCCTCTGATCCCTGGTCCGCGGCCCTTCGCGTATGCCGGAAACCGGCCCTGAGGTCAAAACCCATAAGCCCGCCTTCGCGGGCCTGAGTCAGAATTGGCACAACATCCAGGGCTTGCGCCCTGGGCTACTCTATGCCGCCCCCTTCGGGGGCTACCCACCGATACTGCGTACCGGCCATCTACGGGTGAGAACGTGCCGATTGATGGGCAGGGTCCAGAGGTGAGGGAGTCCGGCGCAGGCCGGACTTTGTAAGTGTAGCCCGCAGCTTCAGCTGCCGGGCGTCCCACGGGCGCGCACACGATTTATCTCTTGGTTTTACTTACTCGCCGAGCGTTCCACAGGCGCCGCGCTGCCGGCGATTATTGACTACCGACCGCCCGCATCGGGCGCCTGTCTCCCCAAACCCTCTCCCTGCGATATACTGTTCCGGTATGAACGTGCTGTACCTCGACGCGACCACCGGGCTGTACGGGGCCAGCCGCGTGCTACTCACGCTGCTGCGCAACCTCGACCGAGCGGCCATCAGCCCATACGCTGTCCTGGCGAACGACGTGGACGACGGCGATACCCGGCTGGTGCGGGAGTTGCGGGCCGCGCGGGTGCCCGTGATGCTGTACCCTCTGGCGGTGCTGCGCCGGAACAAGTACCTCAACCCGAGGGGCGCGGCGTTCCTGGCTCGCGCTACCGTGCGCTCCACCCGCATGGCCGTGCGGCTCATCCGCAAGTACTCGATCGACGTGGTCCACACCAACACCTCTACCGTGCTGACCGGGGCGCTCGCCGCCCGGGCCGCGGGCGTGCCCCACGTGTGGCACGTACACGAGATCTTCCGCCCGTCCGACGCCAGGGTGTTCCCGCCGCTGCTCGACGCGCTCGCCACCCGCGTCGTAACGGTGTCGAACGCCGCGGCGAGATCGCTGCTGGAGCAGAGGCCGTCTCTTGCGGGCAAGGTCACGGTCGTCCGCAACGGCGTTGACCCCGCGCCGTTCCGCACCGTCAGCCCGGACGAGGTCGAGCGAGTACGCCGCGAGTGGGGCGCATCGCCGGGCGGCAGGTTAGTGGGTATGGTGGGGCGCATCGGTATGTGGAAGGGCGAGAACGACTTCCTGCGCGTGGCCGCCCTGGTACGCGAGCACGCCCCCGGCACGCGCTTCGCCATCGTGGGCGGCACGTTCGACAGGCGCGACTACCTGCTCGACGCCCTCCGCGAGAAGGCGGCCGCGATGGGTCTGGGCGATTCTGTTGTGGTGGCCGGGCTGCGCCAGGACATGCCCGCGGTCATGAACGCGCTGGACGTGCTGGTACACCTGCCCGACAGGCCCGAGCCGTTCGGCCTGGCCCCCGCCGAGGCGATGGCGGCGGGAAAACCGGTCGTTGCGGCCGGTCAGGGTGCGCTGGCCGAGGTGGTGGCGCACGGCGAGACAGGCTACGTGGTGGCTCCGGGCGACCTGGAGGCAGCGACAGAGTATGTGACCGCGCTGCTGTCGGATGGCGACTTGAGGGCGCGCATGGGCCGCGCCGGGGCGGAGCGGCTGGAGAGCGAGTTCGCGGTGGACAGGCTCGCCCGCGAGTTTGAGAATATATATCGAGAGGTTGTGAGGAAAGGACAGGCGGCCGCGCCGGCGGCTCGATAAGGTACGATGCGGATTGCGATGTTGGGCACCAGGGGCGTGCCAAGCGTATACGGGGGGTTCGAGACGTGCGCCGAGCAGCTTGGCGTGCGGCTGGTGGAGCGCGGGCACGAGGTCACCGTCTATTCTCGGCCGCACTTCGTCGACCCCAACCTGAAGCAGCACCGGGGCATCAGGCTGGTGTCGATACCAACCGTGCGCAACAAGTACCTCGACACGCTGGTGCACGTGTTCCTGTCGTCGCTGCACGCTCTGGGGAGGCGGTACGACGTATGCCTGTACTTCATCGCGGGCAACAGCGTGGTCGCCTGGATACCCCGGCTGGTGGGCACGCGCACTGTCATCAACGTGGACGGGCTGGACTGGCGCCGCGCCAAGTGGCCCGGCCCGGCCAAGCGCTACCTGCAGGCGGCCGAGCGGCTCGCGCCCCGGCTGGCCAACGCCGCGCTGACCGACTCGCGCTTCGTGCAGCGTTTCTATGCCGAGTGTTATGGGGCGCGCATCGCCTACATAGCCTACGGCTCGGACGTCGAGCCTGTGCCGCCGGGCGCGGCGCTGGAGAAGTGGGAGCTTGAGCCGCGCGGCTACATCCTTTTCGTGGGCAGGCTGGTGCCCGAGAACCACCCCGACCACCTGCTCGACGCCTTCCGCTCGCTGGCCGACACGCGAGGGATGAAGCTCGTGCTGATGGGCGACGCCTCGTACGCCGACGACTACGTGCGCCGCGTGAAGGGCTACGCGGCCGAGGACGTGGTATTTACCGGGTACGTTTACGGCGAGGGCTACCGCGAGCTTGCATCGAACGCATACGCCTTCGTGCTCACCTCGTCGGCCAGCGGCACGCACCCTGCGCTGCTCGAGGCCATGGGCATGGGCAACTGCGTCGTGGTGAACGACACGCCGGAGAACCTGGAGGCGATGGGCGGTGCGGGCCTGAGCTACCGGGGCGGGGAGGGCGCCGCCTCGCTGGCCCCCGTGCTGGAGATGCTGCTGGAGCGGCCTGACGTGGTCGAGGCATACCGGCACAGGGCGCGCGAGCACGTCCGGCGGCACTACTCGTGGGACGCCATCACCGAGCAGTACCTGGCGCTGTTCCACAGGGTGCTCTCGGGGCGCAAGCGCAAGCAGCGGCGATGATTGACTGGGCGGCGGTTGCTATCGCGGCGCTGGGGGTGATCCTCCTCGCGGCCCTGCTCGCGCGGCTCAGTCTGGCGCACGCGGGTGGCCCGGGCACCGGCACGGTAGCCGCGGCTGCGTCGCCCGTACGGCTCGGCGGGCGGCTGCTGGACGATCCCGGGCAGGCGGTGCGCGATTGGGCCTTGCCGCTGCTGGTCGTGCTGGCGCCGCTGTTCCTGTTCGCCGGGGCGTGGGCCGTGGCGGGCATCGCGATAGTGGCCGGGTTGTGGCTGGCCCGGCGTGCCTTTGCGGGCCGGTTCCTCCCGCGCACACCGCTCGACTGGCCCATCGTGCTGATGATGGTGATGCTCCCGGTCAGCCTGCTGGTCAGCTTCGACGTCGGCTTCAGCCTCCCGCGGGCCGCCCTCCTCGTGTACGGGGTGGCGCTGTACTACGCCTTCGCCGATTGGCTGCAAGCGCGCGAGGGGCGGCTGAAAGCCGGGGTATACGCATACCTGGCGGCGGGCGGCGCGATCGCCCTGCTGGCGCTCGTGGGCACCGACTGGCAGGAGAGAGCGCCCCTGCTGGGCGACATCGTGCGGTACCTGCCGCAGGTGGCGGGCGGCCTGTCGCGTGACCGCACCGGCTTCCACCCGAACATCGTCGCGGGGACGCTGCTGTGGGTGGTCATGCCGCTGGCGGCGCTGCTGCCGGCGCGCGGCGTCAGCACTCGGGCGCGGTGGGCGCTCGGCGCTCTGTTGGTGCTGGCGGGCGGCACGCTCTTGCTCACCCAGTCGCGGGGCGCGCTGGGGAGCCTTGCGGTAGGGCTTGCCCTGCTGGCGTGGCTGGCCTGGCCGAAGGTACGCCCGGCGCTCGTGGCAGCGGCAGGAGTGGCAGCGTTGGTGCTGCTGGCGGCGGGCCCCGGGCAGGTGCTGAGCAGGGTGCTCGACCGCGCGGGCACCACGCTCGGGCCGCTCGCGCAAACCGATAACCTGGTCGTGCGGGCCGACGCGTGGCAGAGCGCCGTGCAGGCCATCTCCGACCGGCCCCTGACCGGCATCGGCATGGACACCTTCCGCCGGCTGATCCGCACACAGTACCCGGCCCCCTCCATCCCCGACACTTACGACATCGGCCACGCGCACAACCAGTTCCTCCAGGCCGCGCTCGACCTGGGGCTGCCGGGGCTGGTCGGCTTTCTGGCGCTGTGGATCGTGGCGGCGGCTCTCGCCGCGAAGAGCTACCGCGCCGCGCCCGACGGCTGGACGCGCGCCCTCGCGGCCGGAATAGGCGCCGGGCTGCTTGCCACCTTTGCGCACGGGCTGACCGACTCGGTGGCCCTTGTGTCCAAGCCGGGCGTCTTTTTCTGGGGCATCCTGGCGCTCGACGTGGTGCTGTGGAGCGCCGTGCGGGCGCACGAACGGCCCGGCTTGAGCGAGAGCGCGGCGCGGTGGCTGCGAGGCGTCGCGGCCCCCGCGCTGGTACGCGCCCTGCCGGTGCTGCTGCCCACTGCCCTGGCTCTCGGCCTGCGCCTGTACGGGTTCGACCGGCTGAGCCTGTGGCTGGAGGAGGGGGTTACCCTTCAGGCCGCCCGCCTACCCTGGGTGGAGGTGCTGGCGCTGGCGGGCGCGTACGATACCGTGCCGCCGCTGTATTACGCGCTGGCGAAACTGGCCGCCACGGTCCTCCCCGAGACCGAGGCTGCTCGGCTGCTGAGCGTGGCAGCGGGCACGCTCACCGTGGCCGTCGTGATCGCGCTGGTGGGGCGGCTGGCAGGGAGGGGCGCGGGCGTGGTCGCGGGGCTGGCGCTGGCGGTAGCGCCCGTTCACATCTGGTACTCGCAGGAGGCGCGGCCCTATGTGTTCGCCGGGCTGCTGGTGGCGCTGTCGTATCTCGCGCTGGCGGCCTACCGGCAGGCGGGGCGGAGCGGGTGGGCCGTGGTATACGCGGGCGCGGTGGCGGCGGCGCTGTACACCGAGAACGGGGCGATATATGCCCTTGTGCCGCAACTGGCCGTGTTCGCGTGGGTGTGGCGCGAACGGGGGAGGCAGGCATTACCCCTGGTTACCGCGGGGCTGGCGGCTGTGGCGATGTACCTGCCGTGGCTGCTCTGGCGGATGCCCGACGTAGCGGCGGCGCTGCGCATCCAGACGGGAAACGCGCTTACGCTCACCGGGCTTGGAGAGCAGGCGGTCCGAATCGCCGGGCTGGGCGGGGTGGGCACTTACGCGGCGGCCGACCCTTCGCCCTGGCACGCCTTCGAGGGTATA
>DASTEB010000463.1:0-2554 GCA_035710025.1 Chloroflexia bacterium | reverse complement strand
GCGGGAGTTTCGACAGGTGCGGCCGAAGGGGCGGTGCCCAGGAGGTTGACCACCTGAGTGGGGGCGCTGTGGCTGTCGACGGTGCCGAGGATCTCGGTGTGGGGCGTGGGGCGCTCCTGCTCAGGCTCGAGTGCGGGCAGGGCTTCGGTATCGCCCACGAGCACCTGGCGGCCGTTGATGCGCACGGGTGCGCGGCCTGGGGCGGAGGCTGCTCGGCGGTCGCGGATGATACGCGAGACCTGGGAGCCTGCGTCGGCCACGGCACGGCCTGCGTAACGGCCTACGGCGACGGCGGGGGCGCCCACTCCGCGCACAAGCTGGGCGAGCGACACGCCGAATGCGAGCATGAACCCGGCGACGGCGAGCGCGAACAGAACGACGCCCGCGCCGGGGGCCGTGAGGTAGTCGGAAAGGAAGGTGGAGAGGGCGAGGCCGACATAGCCGCCCCCCTGGCCGAGGTCGGCAGCGCGCTGGCCGTTGGCGAAAAGGTGGAGGAAGCCCATCGTGCCGAGGAGCAGCATGACCATGCCGACAGGCACGGCAGCGGAAGTCCAGCGATCGCCCGCGCGGGCGCCGAAAAGGAGCACTACCGCGCCGAGCGCCATCGCCAGGGGCACGAGCCAGGCCGCTACGCCGAAAAGCTGGGCGAGCACGCCGCCCGCCACGCCGACGATGCTCGTGGAGCCGCCGGACCACGTGAGCAGGCCGAGCACGAACAGCGCGGCCACCACCAGCAGCGTTACGGCGAATAGCTCGCGGCGCATGTGGGCCGGGATCTGGAAAGATGGCCCCTTTGCGCGGATGGGCGTGGGCTTGCGCGCCGGGGCGGACTTGCGGCCCCTGCCGCCGGAGGACGAGGACGAGCGAGGCGCAGAGCCTTTGGCCGACGAGCGGGGCTTGCCGCCCTCGATACGCGACCAGGTCGGGCCGGACCCGGCGCCCGACTTGCCGGACGGTTTTCTGGCTGCTGATGATTGAGGCATAGTGCGAATTGCTCCCCGGTGGGCGCGCTGAGCGCGGCAATAGCACGGATGTTTCCGTGCGTCGATTATAGCACGGGGCCGGAGCGCTGGGGAAAACCTGGGGAAACGCTTTGATTGAACACAAAGGCGCAAAGACGCAAAGGTTAAGACGAAACCACAGAGACGCAGAGAGCGCAGAGGTAACGCAGAGATTCTATTGGGGCACGGTAACTAGGCTGACGTGGCTGCCCTGCCCCAATAAGATCTCTGCGTTCCTCCGTTCACTCTGCGTCTCTGCGGTTCAATCGTTCCATCCTTGTCGTACTTGCGTCTTTGGGTTTTGTTCTCGCGTCCAAATACATCGGAGGTCCCTGTTCAGGATGTGGGCTAGTGCGGATAATGAAGTGCTGCCGCGCCCGGCCTATGTGCCCGGCGGGTAATTATGCGAATAGAAGGGCAGGTAGGAACATGGCAGAAGCGACAACTACTGGAGAAGTCCACGTGCAGGGCGCGCCCGTGATACCGGGGCTGGTGTTCAGGCACTTCAGGGGCGACGAGGACTACCCGGCGATACTCGAGGTGAACAACGGCAGCAAGACCGCCGACGGCATGGAGCACGACCTGCACACGCTCGAGACGATCAAGCATACCTACAGCACGACGCCTAACCACGACCCGGCCAAGGACATGTTGATCGCCGAGGTGGGCGGGACGATGGTCGGGTTCACGCGCGTGTTCTGGGAGCGCGAGCTGGACGGCACGACCAACTTCTGGCACTTCGGGTTCGTGCTGCCCGAGTGGCGCGGCAAGGGCCTGGGCCGGGCGATGCTCGGCTGGGTAGAGCATCGGGCGCGGGAGATCGCAGGTACACTGGAGGGCGGCGGGGACATGTACTTGAGCACGTCGCCTTACTCGACGCAACCGGGCCTCGAGAACCTGCTGGTTGAGATGAGTTACGAGGCGGTGCGGTACGAGTTCTACATGGAGACGCCCGACCTCGACCACATCCCCGACGTGCCGATGCCCGAGGGACTGGAGATACGCCCCGTCAAGCCCGAGGACTACCGGAAGGTGTGGGAGGCCAGCCAGGAGGCATTCCAGGACCACTGGGGCGCTGTCGAAGTAGAGGACGGCGACTTCGAGCGCACGATGAGCGACCCGATGAACGACCCCAACCTGTGGGTTGTGGCATGGGACGGCGACAAGGTAGCAGGGTCGATCCTCAACTTCATCAACCCCGCATACAACGAGCGCACCGGGCGCAAGTTGGGCTATACCGAGTCGATCAGCGTGCGGCGCCCCTGGAGACGCCGTGGGCTTGCGCGGGCGATGCTTGCGCACAGCATGAGGCTGCACAAGAACCTCGGGATGACGCAGACGGGCCTCGGCGTCGACACGCAGAATCCCAGCGGCGCGCTCGACCTTTACCTGAGCATGGGATACCGTGAGGTGATGAAGTCGACCACGTATAAGAAGAAGCTGGGTGTGTAGTAGGCAGGGGTGCGAGGTGAGGGGGGCAGTGGTCATGCGTCATGACGCATGACCACTGCCCCCCTCACCTCGCACCCCTGCCTACTACACACCCAGCTTCT
>DASTEB010000462.1:0-3582 GCA_035710025.1 Chloroflexia bacterium | reverse complement strand
TCTCGCCCAAATAACAAAAAGACCTTGCCCGTCATGCGACGGACAAAGCCTCTGCTCTGTGGTACCACCGTGCTTCGTGCGCGCCTCGCGGCGTCACACCTCGTCGGGCCGGTGCCCTGTGCTCACCTGCCCGGGCGCTGTAGCGGGCGCACCCCCGCAGGCTCCGGAAGCTGTAATTCGCGACCGCGGTCTCGTGAGGCTTGCACCGTCCGCCTCATCTCTGCTAGCCGCCCGCCGCCGCTACTGTCTCTCCCCTCGACGCCTGCTACCAATATTCGCCTGTAGCCCCATTTATAGCACAGTGCCCCGCGCCCCGGCAAGGTACGCGGGTCGTAGATCACTACGCCCGGAGAAGGTTTTTGTTTTCACACAAAGGCGCAAAAGGACGCAAAGGTTTTAGTGACTGAACCACAGAGACGCAGAGAGCGCAGAGAGCGCAGAGTAGACGCAGAGATCATAAGGGGTTAGCATAGGTGCCAGGACAGCACCGACGCAAACACTAATAGACTTTGCGTCCTTTGCGCCTTTGTGTGAAACAAAACCTACGGGCGCAGGGCCTTGGGGATGCGGGTGTAGCGCCACTTGGCCTGGCGGGTGGCGAGTAGCTCGATGTTCTCCCACAGGTCGGGGCCGACCTCGGCGCGGGCCGACGGGATCCACTCCTTCATGCGCTCCCAGCTGTAGTCCACGCTCTCCATCGCGTCGAACAGCAGGTCCTCGCTCAGCAGGTTCTGGTCGACCAGTGCGCCGACCATCTCCCAGTAGCCCAGCACGGTGGTCAGCATGCGCCACTCGTTGCTGTCCATGGGGTACTTCTGCTTCACCTCGTCCCACGAGGCGGCCTTGAATTCCTGGGTGAACCAGTTCTCGGACTGCTGCATGTACGGCTCAAGCCTCAGCTTGAACAGGCTGACCATCAAATGCGCGTCTTCTTGCGTCGGTATGCTCACTCGGTTCTCCTGACGGATTGGTATCTGTAGGTATTACGCAAAGTATACGCGGGCGGCGCAGGGCGCGCCAAACGTAATGCATGATGCGTGATGCGTGAACTCTCTTTGGCACCCTGGCTTACTCCGCACTAGTCGGCTAGCGCAAGCTCACGCATCACGCATCACGCATCTCGCCTCTACCGCGTGGGCACGAACACCTGCACCATGCCCAGTGCGCGGTAGCCCAGCCGCCGGTAAAGGGGCGTGCCGTCGTCCGAGGCGAGCAGCATGGACGACGAGTAGCCCATGGCGCGAGCCTCGGCAAGAATGTAGCGCATCATCGCGGCGGCGATCCCGCGGTGGCGGTACGCGGGCATCGTACCCACGTTCCACACCCCGGCCACCCCGTCGGACAGCACCAGAGTGGCCGTGGCGACCGCCGCCCCGTGTACGGTGCCCAGGTAGTGGCGCGTGTGGGGCACAGACAGCGCCCGCTCGCTCAGCACCAGGTTCACCTCGGTCATCGACAGGCGGAACACCTCGCTAAGGATCGCGCGGAATGTGGCAAGAGGCCCGGGCGTCGCGATGCGCGATACCGCCAGGTCGGCCGAACCGGGCGGGTCGTCCATCGGCGCGCCGTCGAGCCACATAGCGGGCATGGTGTCGTAAGCGGCATAGCCGTACCGCGCAAACAGCCCCTCGGCGTGCGGCACGAGCGTGTCGAGGCACATGACGCTATAGGGGCGGCCGCGCCACTTGAAGTAGTTCTCTACCGCGTCCAGCGTGCCGGCGTTGATCTGCTCCGGCTCGAGTATGGCCGCGCCGTTGAACACCGGCACGTACGAGGCCGAGTACCAGCACGTCACGCCGCCCACATTATCGTTCGACCCACCGCTGGCCGACATGGACAGGCTGCGGAAGCCCTCAGCCGCCGACCTCGCAAGGGCCCGAAGGCGCTCCCGCTCCGTATCGCCGCCTGCCATCACGTTGCCAACCACACGCACCTCCGCGCTCCGACAAAGCTATGCTTCCGGTGGTACACCCTATATTACGGCCTGGAGCACCAAATTGCCATGCGGCCCCATCCTGTGGCACACTGTAATGTGGCCCCGCTCGCCCAACCGCCAATCCGGCGGGAGCCGCAGGACCATCACGATGACAGGCACAACGACCACTAAACCACCACAGACCCTCGACCTGCGCCCCGAGCTTGAGCCGCTCCGGCAGTTCTCCAAGCGCACCCTCAACCCGCTCGTCCTGCGCTTCGCGGGCAAGCGCTTCTTCCCGTTCGGGGTGCTGCACCACGTCGGGCGCAACTCGGGCAAGCGATACGAGACGCCCGTCGGGTTGGCACGCGTGCGAGGCGGCTTCGTCATGGCCCTCACCTACGGGGCCGACGTCGACTGGGCGCGCAACCTTCGCGCGGCGGGGCACGGCACGCTCGTCCACCAGGGCCGCACCTACCGGCTGACCGAGCCACGAGTCATTGGCGTGCGCGGCCGCCGCGCCTTCCCCCTGTTCGAGCGCGTGCCGCTCACGGTCATGCGCATCGACAAGTACCTGCTGGTCAGGGCCGAGCCTGCCGCCTGATCCGGACCGGCCGCGTCAGGAAGCGGAAAAGGGCCACGGGCCTCAGGTGACCCTGCACAAATAGGAGATTTCATGCCGCCTGAGAAATACGACCTCGTCAGCCTGGGCGAGGTGATGCTGCGCCTCGCGCCGCCGCGGTACGAACGGCTGCGGCACGCCCGCAGCCTCGACATAACCGTAGCCGGGTCGCAGCTCAACGTAGCGGCCAACCTGGCGCGCTTAGGGTGGCGCACGACCTTCCTGTCGAAGCTACCCGACAATGAGCTTGGCATGCTTGCGCGCGACGCATGCCAGGGCTACGGGGTCGACATGTCGCAGGTACACATGGTACCGGGCATGCGCATCGGGGTGAACTACCTGGAGCACGCGGTTGCCCCAAGGGTTGGCGTGGTGATATACGACCGGGCGCGCAGCGCGGCCAGCACTATTGGCCCGGACGACTTTGACTGGGCGTCCATACTTCGCGGCACCCGAGTGGCGTACACGGACGGGATCATGCCGGGGCTGAGCGAGGGGTGCAGACAGGCCGCGCTGAGCTTCCTGCGGGCCGCGCGAGAACGGGGCTGCTTGACCGCGTTCGACTTGAACTACCGGGAGCACCTGTGGACCGGAGAGGGCGCGCGCCAGGCCTGGGGCGAGATACTGCCGCTGGTGGACGTGGTCGTCACGAACAGGTCGGTATCGGAGGAGGTATTCGGCTACCAGGGTACCGACGAGGAGATAATGAGCAGTTACGCGCAAGACTTCGGGAGCCGTGTAGTGGTCTTCACCACGCGCGAGATGTTCGGCATATTGCGCGGGGCGTGGAGCAGCCACGCGCTGCACGACGGGGCGGTGCTCAAGGGCCGCAGGTACGAGTTCGACGTTGTCGACCGGATCGGTACGGGCGACGCGTTCACGGCCGGGTTCATCTACGGCTACGTGGAGAAGGGCGTGCAGTACGGCCTGGACTTCGGTAACGCCCTGTGCGCCATAGCCCATACACTCGAAGGCGACGTGGCGCAAGTATCGCTCGCCGAGGTGCAGGCCATGCTGCGCGACGACTACAGCCTGAGAGTGAGAC
>DASTEB010000461.1:0-2950 GCA_035710025.1 Chloroflexia bacterium | reverse complement strand
TGGCGGCGGGGATATTCAATGGCTTCGGCGTCACGAGGCTGCACGTCAGCCCCTTCATGATGACCCTCGGGACGATGTCTATCAGCCAGGGCATCGCGCTGCAGTTACGCCCGCAGCCGGGAGGCCTGATACCGGGCGAATTCGCATGGCTGGCCTCCGGTGAGGTGGCCGGGATACCGGTTCCGGTGGTATTTTTCGCGTTGGTGGCTGCTGTAGCCTTCGTAGTGCTCACCTCCACACGCTTCGGCAAACACGTTTATGCGGTCGGGGGCAACGAAGAGACCACCCGCCTCTCCGGCCTGCCGACCGACAGGATCAAGTTCGGGGTATACGCGGTATCGGGGTTCTGCGCGGCGCTCGGCGGCATCTTCCTGTCGTCGCGCATTCGCTCGGGCGACGCGCTCATCGGCACCAGCTTCGGGCTGGACTCGATCACGGCGGTGGTGCTGGGCGGCACGAGCCTGTTCGGCGGGCGGGGCAGCCTGCTCGGTACCGTGGCGGGCGTTTTCATCATCGCGAGCCTGAGCAACATCATGAACCTGTTGGGCGTATCGACCTACTTCCAGTACATATTCAAGGGCGCGATTCTGATTGTGGCAGTCACTTTCTACTACTTCCAGAGGAAACGATAAGCGTGGAGACTCAGAGCGTAGTGGGCAGCGCCGGGAGCACGGTAGTCCCGGGG
Organism: Chloroflexia bacterium; assembly: GCA_035710025.1. GTDB lineage: Bacteria > Chloroflexota > Chloroflexia > QHBQ01 > JADMIH01 > JADMIH01. The sequence goes on along the minus strand of DASTEB010000461.1, from coordinate 2,265 downwards.
GACGCAGCGCAGCCGCAGAGCCGCTGCCTCCCCGGCGTATGGAGACTGACGGGCGCGCTGTGCCCTGCCGCGGGGCCGTTCGCGCCGCTGCTGTTCGCGGGCAGGCTCGATGAGGGGATTGCGGCGCTGGGCGCGCTGGGCTACGACGCCTGCGAGTTGAGCCTGCGAGACCCGGGCGAAGTGGACCCCGGCTGGCTCGAGGACGCGCTCGCGGCGTCCGGTCTGGTAGTGTCGAACGTTGCTACCGGACGCGCCTACTATGAGGAAGGGCTGAGCCTGGCCTCGCCCGACCCTGCCGTGCGCCGCGCAAGCGTTGAAAGGTTGGCCGAGCACTCCAGGCTGGCTGCCCGCCTGGGCTCTGCCCTCACCATCGGCGGGATCCGCGGCCTGCTGCCGAAAGACGGTACCGCGCCCGCGCGCCGCGCCGACGCCGCGGCGGCATTCGGCGAGGCCGCGGCGTACGCAGCCTCGCTCGGCGTGCAGGTGCTGCTTGAGCCGATCAACCGCTACGAGACCAACTACCTCAATACCGCAGAGCAGGCGCTGGAGTTTCTCGAAGAGGCGCGCTCCCCGCAGGCCCAATTGCTGTTGGACACGTTCCACATGAACATCGAGGAGGTATCAATCTCCGAGGCTTTCAGACAGGCAGGCGCGAGGCTAGGCTACGTGCATTTCGTGGACAGCAACCGCCGAGCGCCCGGTAGCGGGCACACCGATTTCGACGCGGTGCTGCGCGCCCTTGAGGAAACGGGCTACGGCGGGTATCTTGGAATGGAGATACTGCCCTGGCCCGACGATGCCTCGGCTGCCCGGCTCGGGCTGGACAATACCCGCAGGATCGTCAGCAGGCACCAGGCCTCGGCAATCAGTTAGCGGCCCGGCGAGCACGCAGCCGCTCGCGATCTCGACAACGGCCGAGCAGGGGCGCGGGAAGGGGTCATCCGAACCCCGGGGAGCACTTTCCTCTCCCAACACATTCGCTTCGACTCGCTGAGGAGGCAATGTAAGTGCGAAACGCAGAAAGGGCAACAGACATGATAGACCAACACGAACTGACCGAAACAGAGCAGCTGCAGCAACTTGCTCAACAGGTGCGGGCCGACTGCATCCGGGCCGTGTACCACGCCAAGGGAGGACACATCGGCGGGCCGCTGTCGGCTGCCGATATGCTGGTTGCGCTCTACTTCAAGGTGCTAAACGTCCGCCCCGAGGAACCGCAGTGGCCCGACCGCGACCGCTTCATCCTGTCGAAGGGCCACTCGGCCATCGCGCTCTACGCAGCCCTGGCGGCGCGCGGTTACTTCCCCCGCGAGGAGCTGATGACCTTCGATGCCATCGACTCGCGGCTGCAGGGCCACCCCGATATGACCAAGCTGCCCGCGCTCGACATGTCCACCGGCTCGCTCGGCCAGGGGCTGTCGCCGGGTCTCGGCATGGCGCTTGGTGCGCGACTGCTCGGCAAAGACTTCCACACCTGGGTCATGCTGGGCGACGGCGAGTGCCAGGAAGGGCAGATCTGGGAAGCGGCGTTTGTGGCTCCGCGCTACAGGCTCGACAACATAACCGTCGTCCTCGACTTCAACCGCCTACAGCAGTACGGCTGGCGCGGCGACGACCCGAACAAACCCCTGCCCCCTTGGGAGAGCAGCGAAGGCATGGCCGCCCGCTGGCGCGCCTTCCAGTGGAACACCATCGAGGTAGACGGCCACGACATCCCCGCCTTCATCGAGGCGTGCGAAGCGGCAAAGGCCCATAAGGGCGAGCCGACCATCATCATCGCGTCCACCGTCAAGGGCAAAGGGGTTTCGTTCATGTCGGGCGCGTACGAGTGGCACGCCAAGGTGCCCACCCCGGAAGAGCTGCACACCGCCCTGCGCGAGCTGGGCTTCGATGAGGAAGGAGGGGCGCTATGACCCTGGTTGAGAGCAAGCGCGAGGCCCAGAGAGAGGTCTTCGGATCGTACCTGTCCGACCTCGCCAACGAAATCAGCAACATACTTGTGCTGGACGGCGACCTGGCCAACAGCACCCGCGCCGACATCTTCGCCGAGCGTCACCCCGACAAGTTCCTTGAGATGGGCATCGCCGAGCAGAACATGATGGGCGCGGCCGCGGGCCTCGCAACCCTGGGCTTCATCCCCTTCATCAGCACCTTCGCCGCCTTCGCGGTGAAGCGAGCCGCCGACCAGGTAAGGATCGTTGTGGCCCAGCCCAACCTGAACGTCAAGATCACGGGCGGGTACTCGGGCATCCTGACCGGAAAGAC
>DASTEB010000460.1:0-6575 GCA_035710025.1 Chloroflexia bacterium | reverse complement strand
CCGAGCCGGCGCGCCGCCGCGAAGGTAAGCTGGTGGTCGACGTGCATTCCCACGCCGAGCGGGGCGTACACGCGCACCCTGCCCATCGCGCCGCCCGCTTCGGCCGCCACGCGGCGTATCTCGTCCGCGATGCGGGGCACGAGATCGCGCCGCTCCTCGGGAGCCGGCCTGCCGAAAAGCTGCTCATCCGAAGTGTAGAACGCCCGGCCCTCGGCGGAGCGGCGGTAGGGCGCGTCGGGGAAGTCGAGCCACCCGGGCTCCAGCCCCATGAGGCGCATGGCCGCCTGCTCTTCGGCGCGGCGCACCTCGTTGATCGCCTCCACTGTCGTGCCCGCCGCCTGCTCCCATTTGTCGTGCAGCTCCCGCGCGAAGGGCGATAGCTCGATCGATTGGGGGGCGGGCGAGGCGAACACTGTCAGACCGATGCAGCGCGCCCCGGCTCTCGACAGGCGGGCGGCTATCGCCCCGCACGACAGGGCGATGTCGTCGAAGTGGGGGGAGACGAACAGCACGAGCGGCGCTCTGTCCATGCCTGTCCTCGCTGGGGGTGATACGAGGAGTGAGTGCCGTTTTGGGGCACTCACTCGCTCTGTCGATGGCGTCCGGCGGGGGATTCAGGGCCCCGGCCTCGGCATTATGATTACTGGTTCGGCAGCGTCGCCTGGGGCGCGGGGCCGAAGTCTATCGGGATCGCGGTCTGGCCGATTTGTATCTGTCCCTGGCCCTGGGCCGGGGTCGTGCCGGGCGTCATCTCGATGGGGTAGCCCGCCGGGTCCTGGGCGTTGCGGTTCTTCCACTCGGTCCAGCCGCCGAGGAGGACCTTGAGATTGTCATAGCTGAACTTGTAATCGTTGTGAAGCCTTGTCGCCACACGGGCGCTCTCATTTTCGGCCGGTCATTGGCAGTAGGCTATGATCAGCTTGTCTTTGGGCAGCTCGGCGACGCGGGCGGGCACATCGGCCTCGGGGAAGGAGATCGCCCCGGCGATGTGCCCCTCGTCGTACGCCTGCTTGGCGCGCACGTCGAGGATAATGGGCCGGGTGGCCGGGTTGTCGTACAGCGCCTTGAACTCTTCGATAGGCATGCGCGGAGCGGTCTGCTCGCTCATGATCGTGGCGCCGGTATTGACGCCGGGCGTGAACGCTGCCGCGGGGGGCGCGGTTGTGTTGGTGTTCTGCTGTGTGAGCAGGAAGATCACCACCATCAGGCCGACGATCATCGCGCCGATGATGCCGCCCATGACGTAGGGGAACGGGTCGCGCCGTTGCTCGACGTATCGCGGACGCTCGCTTGTTCGCCTGGGCGGCGGCGCGCCTCGACCCGACCCGGCGGGGCGAGTAGGGGGCCGCGACGACACGGGCCGCACGGGCTGCTTGCTTCTAGGGGGCTGGCTCATCCGAAATCCTTTCCTCCTGAAACTGGGATGACGAGTTATATGTTGTATGAAACCTGCGGGCAAGACCGGCCGCGCCGCGGTCGGAAGCGGGCCGTGTCACCGGGACTAGCGAACTTCGAGCAGGTACGACTCCATCTGCTGGCCGTTCATCGCGCCGACGTGCACCGCCTTGACCACGCCGTTCTTGTCGATGAAGTACGAGCTTGGCACGCTCATGACCTGGTAGCGCGTGGCCGCGTCGTAAGTGGCGTCGTGTACGAACTTCCAGCTGTAGGGCGCATCCTGCACGAACTGGAACACGGTCGGCGGGTCGTCGCGAGGGGCCATAGACACGCCGATGATCTCGATCTCGTTCCGGTGCCGCTGGTAGAAGGCCTCCATCTCGGGCATTTCGGCGCGGCAGGGAGGACACCACGTACCCCAGAAGTTGACGAACAGGGGCTTGTCGCCGCGGTAGGAGGAAATGGACATCGCCCTGCCGCCCTCCTCCCACTCGAAGTCGGGGGCGAACGCGCCCTTGGCGGGGGCCTGTTGCTCGCTCGTTTGCTTGAAGCCCTTGATGGTAGGCACGCCCGCGAGGGTGGTTTGGGGCACGTTCAGCACGGTGCCGTTGTTGGCGCTGTTGCTGCCGTTACGGCTGGTGAGCAGCCACACGGCCACCGCGAAGATGGCGACGAGCAGGAATAGCGACACGCCGATGGCGGCTGCCCTGCCGGGAGAGGTGATTACCGTGGCGGGCTGCTCTTCGACATCGTACTCGTCGTATGCGGTATCCTCGACTTGCCGGGCTGTGCGCGAGCGGCGGCCTACCAGCGGTTGCGCGGCTTCGTCCTCGCCCCGGTCGAAGCTTCCAGACGCCTGCAACTCCGCATCCACCGGTCCGTCATCGTACTCTTCGTCGTCGTATTCATCCGGATGGGGACGGGGGTTGCCGTAAGTTGCTTTGCTCATAATGCTTGAACCTCTTTCATGAGGCCTGTCATCGAAGTTACCCAGGGGCACTGTGTTTGAATTAGTGTAGCCGAATCGAGCGTGAAGTGTCAACACCGAACGAAAAAAACCACGTCCGAGAGCCGCCGTATCTGCACCTGGTCGCGCAAATGGGCTGCGCGCCTACCTACGGCGCGACTACGTCGGCAGTGGCTCCCACGCGCCGGATCCACACGTCAACCGGCGCGCTGCGGCCCTTCAACTCCAGGGGTCGTGCTTCAAGGTCGCCGGTTGGCACGCCTGCGGCGGCGCGAGTAGCCTCGGTCATGAAGATTTCTCCGGCGCGTGCTACAGCGGCGAGCCGGGCGGTCAGGTTGACATCGTCGCCAAGAGCTGTAATGTCGTTCACGCCGGCCGAGCCGACCGACCCCACAAATGCCATGCCCGTATGCACCCCAACGCCCACCGGCACCCACGGGCCGGGCCGCTCGCCGTGGCCGGTGGCTTTGAGTATACCTTCCGCTGCCCGCACGGCTGCCTCTGCATGCTTGTCGCCGGCCAGTACGGGCACGAACAGGGCTACCGCTTCATCCCCGATCAAGCGGTCTATCAGAGCGTTCTCCTTCAATAGCTCGGCGGTAACCGCGTCGTAGAACCGGGCGATCAAAGCGGAGAACTGCGTGGTGCCCAGTTTCTCGGCCAGCGCGGTGGAGCCGCGTATATCGGCGAACAGCATCGACAGCGGTATTTCGGCGCCGCCGGGGCTTTCCCGGGCGAAGCGCTCGCACACGTCGCAGATACTCGGGTTCATCTTGGCCTGCGCCCTGCCCATGGTACGCATGACCATGCCGCCCACACCCTTGAAGGGGGCGTAGCACAACTTGCATCGCGGCGACGACGGGAGAATACGGTGAAGCCGAAGTGTGCGGTGGAACGCCAACTCGCCGCCCATGAAGAACGTCCGCCATGCCTCGTTTATGCTTGCCTGTTCCTCGGGTGACTTGCTCATTTAGCTGCTCCTACGCCAGTGCGGATGACCCACACGTCGGCAGGCGTGCTGCGGCCCTTCAACTCAAGGGAGCGCATCTCAAGCCCGTCGGCCGGCAGGCCCGCGGCGGTGCGCGTCGCTTCGGTCATGACGATCTCTCCGGCTGCTGCTACCGAGGCGAGGCGAGCAGTCAGGTTCACGTCGTCGCCCAGGGCTGTGAAGTCGCTCACGCCCGCCGACCCGAGCGACCCGACGAAGGCGGTACCGGTATGCACGCCGATGCCGACAGGTACCCACGGGCCGGAGCCGTCCCCGTGGCCGGTGGCCTTCAAGATCCCACGGGCGGCCTCCACCGCCGCCTCGGCGTGCTTCTTGCCGGTCAGGATGGGGACGAAAAGGGCCACCGCTTCGTCGCCCAGCAGGCGGTCGATCATGGCGTTTTGCTTCAATAGCTCGGCGGTGACCGCGTCGTAGAACCGGGCGATCAACCGGGGGTATTCGGTTGTGCCCAGCCTCTCGGCCAGAGCGGTGGAGCCGCGTATGTCGGCGAAGAGCATGGAGAGCGGCACTACGGCGCCGCCCGGGTGCTCTCGCCCGCGCCGCTCGCACACGTCGCAGATGCTGGGGTTCATCTTGGCCGGGGCCCTGCCCACGATGCGCATGACCGCCCCGCCCGGCCCTTTGAACGGCGCGTAGCACAGTCTGCACCGCGGCGATGCCGGTATGTGGCGAAAGACACGCTGCACGCGGTGGAATGGCGTGGTCTCGCCCATGAGGAATGAGCGCCACTGTTCAGTGACCTGTGGATCGAGTTCCGGTATGTCGCCCATTTCGCCCTCGTGCGCTTCCGCGCCACTTCAATATGAGACCGCTACCTGCCTGGCAGACTCCTGCCTTCAGTAAAGAGTCTCCGAGCACGCACCGCGCGTTACGTCATCCCGATATGTCCTCGCCACCGTCAACGTTGATGACGTTGCCCGTCACCCAGTCGGCGCCGGGGCCGGGCAGGGCGAACAGCGCGATCAGGTTGGCCACGTCCTCGGGCGTGGTGAGGCGGCCCGAGGGGTTGCGCTCGTTGGCCACCTCGATCATGCGGCCGTTGCCGGGGATCCTGTGCAGGGCGGGCGTGTGCGTTACTCCGGCGTTGATTGCGTTGGCGGTGATGCCGCGGGGCGCAAGCTCGTAGGCAAGCTGCCGGATGTGGGCTTCGAGGGCGGCCTTGGCGGCCGACACCGCGCCGTAGTTGGGCACCACGCGGTAGGCGCCCGAGGACGACATAGCGAAGATGCGGGTGCCCCGCCCGATCAGGCCGCGCGACAGGCAGTCCTGCACCCAGTACACGAGCGAATGGGCCATCACGTCGAGGGTCATCTCCATGTTGGCCTGCGAGATGGCATCGTCGGGGCGGGCGGCGATATAGGGCTTGAGCGTGCCGAAGGCGAGGGAGTGCAGCACGACGCGGAAGCCCGAGCCGTCCATCGCCTCGGCCATCTTGTCTAGCGCCTCCTTGCGGCGGTCGGCGTTGGCGGCGTTGATCTGGAAGGGCAGGTATTTGCGCCCGGCCGCCTCGATACGCAACCGCGTCTGCTCGTACGACTCGCGGTTGGCGGGACGGCGCAGGTGTATCCCGCACACGTTCAAGCCCGCCCGCTCGGCCAGCGCCGCGGCCGTGGCCGCCCCGAAGCCCGATGACGACCCGAGCACCAGCGCCCATTCGAGGCTGCGCGGCTCAGGCGGCTCCTGCGCCCGCTCTTGCTCTACAGCCAATTCGTCCAGCGCGGCCGCGCCGCTCCCGTCGTTCTCGCTCATGCGCTGCTCTCCTGCGTGGGGGTAAACGCGCGTATTATAGCACAGCGGCAGTAGTGCAGTGCCCGTCCACGTAGTACACGTTCTGACCACGGCATACCTTCTTCACCTTCTGCCTAGCACAAACTCTCTCGACAGTCCATCCGTTCGCGGGGATGCCTCCAAGCAGGCTCTCACTTGTCCTGGGTAGTAACGAAACGCCGCGTACGAAATTCCCAGATTAGAGCGAGCTTGTCCTCGGATACAGGAAGTAAGGCCAAGGTTGTACCCTCTTCATCGGTGAACTCAACGAGATAGTTGGTTACCTTAGCTCGTTGTACCGCGTGAATTGTGCCTCGCTGTCCAGCAACAAGACCTTCAGAAGGCAAGTCCTCCACCAATTCGACCACATCTAGCTCATTGAACGGAGACATACATCCCTCTCATGATCTAGGTACTAGGGGAACAATAACCAGGTGGGCGCAAGCAGTTTTACCAATCCAAGACACTGGGTCGCAGTACCTAGGATACACGGGCGACTGCGCTTTCTACAGGAATTTGGGCGGACTATGACATGCCAAAACCCTGGCAACCTACCACCGCACGCGCACGTCGCCTACCCTGCGGGTGAATTTGTGCTCGTCCAGGTACTCCAACAGGGGAATGGCGTACTTGCGCGTGGTGCCGAACAGGTCGCGCAGGGTGGCGACGTTCACCTCGCCCTGCTCGTCTATGGCTCGGAGGATGCGGTCGCGCATCTGGTCGAGGGCGGCGCGGGTGTACACGATCGTGTCGTCCAGCCTGACCAGCTCGCCCGAGTCGATCAGCGCGGCTACGACGTCGGGGTCTGTGCCCATCTCGGCGGGCGTGGCCGGCGAGTAAGGCGAGGCGGCGTGGGCCTTACGCAGCGCGTCGACCTGCGCCTGCTGCGCCGGGCTAAACGTGGGCCTGTGGTCGGGCAGGCGCACGGTCGTCGCGTCCTCGGCCAGCAGTCCGCGTGCCGCGCCCGCCGCTATGACGTGCGGGAAGGCGCGGGTCGGTACGATGCTGCTCAGGCGGTTGCGAAGCTCCTCCTTGCTCATGCCCCGGCGCAAGGGCTGCTGCCGGTGGAAATGCCCCAGCAGCGTGTGAGCACGGCGCATCGTTTCGTCGAACGCCATCGCCGACATCAACACGGCCGCCGAGGGGTTGCGCTCAATCGCGGCCTCGTCGCCCGAGAGCTGCATGACCTCGCCCCCGGCCACCAGCGAGCGCAGGGCCGCGGCCGCCTGTTCGCGCTCCAGCCCCGACTTCTCGATCACCGCCTTCGCGTCCTGCGCGGTCGAGCCGAGCGCTTGTATGACAAGCTCTTCGGGCGTGCCGCGCTGAAGCGTCTGGAGCGCGGTCAGCGTTTCGTCGTGGAAGCGCTTGTGGCGGCGCGGGTGGGGGTCTATCACGTCGCCGCCGCCCACGGTAATGCTGGGAGAGGCGAGGCGC
>DASTEB010000459.1:0-4597 GCA_035710025.1 Chloroflexia bacterium | reverse complement strand
CCTGCGCTCGCTCATGGTGCCGGCGTCCGGGGCGCACTTCCCCCTACTGCTCAACGTCGGCGTGCTGCTGGTGGTGGACGTCGTGCTGGTGTGGCTCGCGGCGAGGCTTTATCCACGGGTTGTGCAATAGTGTGGAAACGTGGATCCCGCCCATCCCGAAGGCCCGAAACAGCCGCTCCATGTGCATAAAGGGATGTATTTAGGGGATAAAGGGCGAAATGTGTGGATAAGGGATGTGGGTAGGATGCGGAAGAAAGACGGGTGATAAGGGGCGGATGTGCATCCTGCCGTGGAAAGGATGTGCCCCCGCAGACCCGATTCACACATCCCCTCCGGCGCGCTGTGGGTATCCATACCCTCGACGTGGACAACCGATGCGAGTTATTCACGCCCCGGAGGCCGGTTTTCCATGCCGCCCCACGCACGAATCCCGGGCATTATCCACGGTTCCACATCCCCTACTGCATACGGCTGCTGGTTATCTATATCTCTTAAGAGATTAAACGTATTAACGGTGGCCCACAGGCGGAAATCGTGGAAAGCTGTGGAAGCCTACAACCCCAGCAACCGCTCGAGCACCTGCTGAATGATGAACAGCGCGATGGGCAGCACGAGCGCAGTGCCCACCAGGCGCACCGTTTCCGTCTGCCAGGGCCATGTGGGAAGCTTGTTCAGCAGGTCGCGTTCGGCCAGCGCGCTGTCGAGCAGGTCCTTGTACTCGGGCGCTCCAGTGGTGTCACGTGCCTCGAGCCGGCGGTGTAGCTCGTCCAGCAGCCCCTGCAGCCTGCCGGCCGACTCGCCCTGCAGGCGCTCTTTCTCGCGCTGGAGCAACCGGTGTACGCCCCACAGGGGCAGCACGAATGTCACGATGGCCACCAGCGTGAAGATTCCGCTGTTAATCACTGTGCCGGTGTTGATGTCGACTTCCTCCGGCAGCGCGAGTCTGAACGAGGCGAAGGCATAGAAGCCAATGGTTAGCCCGACCGCCGTGATTCCTGTGAGCCGTGAGAACGCGTAGAGCGGCGCCAGCTTGAAGAGGTTGATAGTCGTGTGCCGCGCGAGAAGGTGGCTGACTATGCGCAGCTGATGTACCGTATGGTAGATGAAAAGGCCCGCCAGCGCCCAACCTAGCACCGACGTGCCCCGGTCGAGGATGGTGCCCGCGGTCGAGGTATAGAGCCCGAGCAGGCGGGCCTCTTCCGGCAAGTACGCGTTCCACGGCATCAGCCCCCAGAGCGCTCCGAGCGCAGTCGCGACGAGGGCGGGCAGCGCAGGCATCGTCGTGAGGCGGTAGCGGTACTCGCGGGCTTGCGCGTCGTCCAAAGTGGTGGCGGGCCTGTAGCTGTCAAAGGCCTGCGCGGCCACGCGGTCGACATAGTGCAGCGAGCCGAGCAGGTTGGCGGGTGTGCCTGCGTAGATCAGATGGTAGAACACGAACCCGGAGGCGTAGGTGCCGTCGCTCCACTTGACGATCACCTGCGCGAGCAGCAGCACGAGCCCGAACCCCACGTAATACGCCCAGGCGGGCCCCGGGAGCCTATCCACCCGGTCGGTAAGCCTGTCGAGCCAGCTTGGTGGGTAGGGGAGGCGTGCGGGCGCGCTCGTGCTCGCCACGTCGAGACGGCGCGCAGTGTCGGATACTTCCGCCATACCTTGCACCCCCTTCTGTGTTTGCCGAAGGCCAGGGGTAGGGACGCCGCGCTCAGCATGTATACTACCGGAGCGCGTGGATGCTAACGGGCCGATTATATGCGCGTTAGTCGTTCGTGCGCAACGGTAAAGCGCCCCATTTTGCCCTTATCCACACCCTGCCCGTAACCTGTGGATAAGGTGACCCCCTCGGATGGGGGTGCTATAATGACTGAAGAACTCAGCGCAAGCCCTGTTCCGGCTATCACCAGGCTGTACGCCGGGGCTATTTTCGCAGGAGAGAGGCGGCTAATGAAGGTTTCGTGCTTGCAGGAGAACCTGCATAAGGGTCTGCAGACGGTCGGCAAGGCTGTGGCCAACAAGACCACCCTGCCGGTGCTCAACAACATCCTGATCGCCACCGACGGCGGGCGGCTCAAGCTCACCGCGACCGACCTCGCCGTTGGCATCACCAACTGGATCGGCTGCCAGGTAGAGGAAGAGGGCGCCATCACCGTGCCCGCCAAGCTGCTGATCGACTTCGTGTCGTCCCTGCCCAACGAGCCGGTCAAGATGAGCCTGGACGAGCGCACGCGCACGCTGCACCTCAAGTGCGCCCGCTTCGAGGCCAATATCAAGGGCATCGCGGCCGAGGAATTCCCCATCATCCCCGAGGTGACCGAGAAGCCGGTCGCCCGCATTCCCGCCCCTCTGCTCAAAGAGATGATCGGCGAGGTTGCCTTCGCCGCCTCGTCCGACGACAGCCGCCCGCAACTGGCAGGCGTGTACGTGCAGATCGAGGGCCGCGAGATGGTGATGGCCGCGGCCGACGGCTTCCGCCTCTCCAAGCGCACGACTACGCTCGACGCGCCGGTGGACAGCGTGCTCAAGCTGATTATCCCGGCCCGCTCGATGTCCGAGCTTGCGCGCGTGCTGCCCGACACCGACGGCGAGGAAGCAGAGCCTGTGAGTCTGGTGCTCACGCCGGGCCGCAACCAGGTGCTGTTCCGCCACGACGGGCTTGAGGTGACTTCGCGCCTGGTGGACGGCAACTATGTGGATATCAACCGCGTTATCCCCGCCGACTGGGCGACGCGCACAGTCGTGTCAACGTCTGAGCTGCTCAAGGCGGTGCGCATGGCCTCGATCTTCGCCAAGGACTCGGCCAATATCGTGCGCGTGCAGGTGGAGCCGGGCGCCGATATGACTCCCGGCGTTATCACCGTGTCGGCCAACGCTGCCGAGGTCGGTGACAACGTCAGCCAGCTCGACTGCTCGGTTGACGGCGAGGCCGGGCAGGTGGCTCTGAACGGGCGCTTCCTGCTGGATGTGCTGAACGTAGTGCGCACGCCGCAGGTCGCCATCGAGAGCAAGACGTACCAGTCGCCGGCGGTGATTAAGCCGGTAGGCGAGGAAGACTTCCTGCACGTCATCATGCCGATGTACCTGCCGAACCGGTAGGCCGGCCAGGATGTTTCACGTGAAACGCGCCCGAGCGGGATGTTTCACGTGAAACATCCAGCGATACCCGTGCTTTAGCTGCCATGCTGATGGGGCCGGGGAGCAGTCCCGAGCCCCTGCACTATTTAATGCGGCACCCGGTAGTAAGGGAGGTCGCAACACGCCCGCCGAAACGCCCCCAACGTCTTGTTAGTGCCCCATGCATCGGATATAATGATAGATGCCACCGAGGCGCTTTCCGCGCGCGGCCGCGCCTGCTACGCCCTGGCGGCAACCAATTTGAGGAGGACCATTTACATGCTTCGCTGGCTTGTACGCCTCTTGATCGCCGGCCTCATCGCCGCGGCGGTCGCGTTTGCGCTAGCCCGGTTGCTCGGCCAGGATGAAGAGGATTTTGACGATTTCGACGACTTCGACACCGAGTTCGAGTTCGAAACCCCCGTCGAGATCGATGTGCCGGCTGATGGGGCTACTTCCACCACAACCATGGCCTCCGAGGCCGGTACCGCCGAGAGCGCCAGCACGCCCGCTCGCGTATCGGGTGCCCGCTCCGCGGCTACCGCCCCCCTGCGCAGCCTCGAGAGCGCAGAGGGCGCTACCGACATGACCGCCCAGACTGCAGCCGGCGAGAGCGCCAGTCTGATCGACATCAACGGCATCGGCCCCGCTTACGAGGCCCGCCTGCAGGCCATTGGCATCCACAGCATGGCCGACCTGGCAAACGCCGACTCGAACCACATCGCCGAGCAGATCGACCCCATCGGGGGCATAAACACAGTGGAGGACTGGATCGCGCAGGCCCGCGCCTTTGTAGAAGGTCGCTGGGGCGAGGGCGGCCAGGGCTAAACCCCATACCGCCCCTTCAGACCGCCACCAACACACCGCAACCAGCACCACGCTCCATGCAAAAGAGCGCGCCTACCCACGATGCCACTTCACGCCCCCGCGGCGTGAGAACGCGCATACTGAAGGTGGCGCGCATTTTTATTGCCCGCATCCCGCCGTGGCTCGGGCAGGCGCTGGCCGCCTACCTCGGCGAGATCATCTACCGCTTCGCGGGTAAGTCGCGCCGCGCCGCCATCTCCAACATCGGCCACGCCATGGCCCCAATCTCGCGGCGTAGACTCAAGAAGGCCGTGCGCCACGTATTCCACAACGTGATGCGCAGCTATTTCGAGCTGAGTCGCGGGCCAAGTCTCTCCGAGGCCGAACTGGACCGTATCATCGACTTCGACTTCGTGGGGTGGCAGCGCGTGCTCGATATCACGGCGCAGGGGCGCGGGGTGATCATAGCTAGCGCGCACTACGGCTCGTTCGACATCATCTCCCAGGTGCTGGCACGCCGCGGCGTGCCCATAACAGTGATGGTGACCCGCGTCACCCCCGAATGGCTCTCCGACTACGTAACGGACCTGCGCGGGGCCCGCGGCGTGAAGTTCATCCTCGTGGAGGAGGAGGGAGGCAGCGGCGGCACCAATCTCGGCGCCCTCAAGGAGAGCATTACCCT
>DASTEB010000458.1:0-5018 GCA_035710025.1 Chloroflexia bacterium | reverse complement strand
GTGGCAGGCCGGGTGGTTCGCCGCGGCGGCGGCCGCCTCGCTCGCCAACCCGTACTTCGCGGGCATCTACCGCTACTTCTTCGCCGCCACCAACGACCCCATCGCCCGCTCGCTCAACATGGAGTGGCAGGGGCCGACGCTTTACGAGGGCACGGGGCAACTCTTCTTCGCGCAGGTAGTCATCTTCCTCGCATCGCTCTACCTCTCGAAGCGGCGGCTGCGGCCGACCGAGATACTGCTCGTGCTGGCGTTCGGCTACCTCGCGCTCACCTCGCTGCGCAACGTGCTGTGGTGGGCGTGGGTCACGGCGCCCATCATGGCTGCCAACTTCGCGGCATGGGCCGAGCTACGGCGGGCAGCGCGCCCCGCTCCTGAACCGGAGCTAGAGGACGCCGAGGCGCCCGAGCGCACCGCCGAGATGCCGCTGCTGAACTGGATGTTCGTGGCGGTGTTCGCGGGGGGCGCGCTGCTGTTCACGCCCCTCTGGCGGCCCGCCAACCCGCTCGTGCCCGAGCCGGCGAAGGGCTACCTCGCGCCGGGCACGCCGTCGGACGTAGCCGAGCACATCCGCTCCACGCGCCCGCCCGCGCCCCTGTTCAACTACATGGAGTGGGGCGGCTACCTGGAGTGGGAGCTATACCCCGAGTACCGGATGTTCATCGACGGGCGCTTCGAGGCGCGCGAAGTCGAGGTATGGAACGACTACCTCGCCGTGTTCCGCGGCCGTGCCGACTGGCAGGATGTGCTCGACCGCTACGGCGTCAACACGCTCGTGCTGAACAGGACTGCCATGCCCAGCCTGGTGCGCTTCGTGGGCGCATCGCCCGAATGGAGCAAGACCTACGAGGACAGCATGGGCGCCGTATTCGTCAGACGCTGATCTAGCGCGCTTGCCACTTTCCGAGCGTTTGTGGTTGAATGGGGCTGCCGGCTGCCGCCGCGCAGCCTTTCGATATCCCGGTCACCAGGAGTGACACATGGAAGTCCAAGAAGCCATACGCCGCAAGCGCGCCGTGCGACAGTACACCCCCGACCCCCTGCCCCCCGACGTGGTAGACGACATTGTGCACGCTGGGCGCCGCGCCCAGTCGTCCAAGAACACCCAGCCGTGGCACTTCATCGCCGTACAGGACCGCGCCACCATAGATGAGCTTGCGACCATGGGCGACTTCACAGGCCCCCTCAAGACGGCGGCTCTGGTCGTCGCGTTGGTCACGCCCGACCCGGCTAAGGGCTGGTGGATCATGTTCGACGCCGGGCAGGCGGCATCGTACATGCAGCTTGCGGCGGTAGAGTTGGGCGTCGGCTCGTGCCTCGTGTCGCTGCACCGGCCCGAGGGCGCGGGCGCGCTGCTCGGCTTCCCCGACGACCTGCGCTGTCACGTGGTGCTTTCGTTCGGCTACCCACAGGACCCCGCCGCGTTCGACCTCCCGCGCCCGCGCGAGGGTCGACGCCCGCCCTCCGACGTCATCCACTACGAACGGTTCGGCCGCCACGAGGGATAGCCTCTCGGGCGGGGCCTTGCTGTAGGACCAAACGCCCACACGCCGGGGTACAAACGCCTTATTCCTGACTGCGGTCCGCGGTGCTACACTAGCACTGTGAAGGCTCCTCCCTGGAGGGGGAGCCGGTAGTCCGCACTTTCAGGAGAAACGCACATGGCGACTTCCCAGCAGACCCAAGGCAACGCCGCGCCAGATGCCGGCCCGCGAGGAAGCGGGGGCACAGACGAATTCCGCGACAAGGTGACTCAGCTCCTCGCCGACCTGCGCGTCGAGTCTGAGGCCCTGGGTAGGGAGCTGACCGAGATCGAGATGCTCCTGCGGCAGAGCAATGCCGAAGTGGAGAAGCTTGCCAACCGCGAGCTGAACATCACCAACCGCGTGCGCGACATGGAGCTCAACCTGGACAACTATTCGCGCACCGACATGAAGACCATCTACAACTCGGCGCACGAGATACAGATGCGCCTGTTCATGATGCGCGCCCAGGTCGAGCAGCTTGAGGGCAAGCGCAACGCCATGAAGACGCTGCAGTCGCGCATCCACAGGTTCACCTCCGTGCTGATGCAGGTGCCCGAGGGCTACAGCCCCGGCTCCGGCTACACTTCGACCATAAGGTCGGGCTTCTCGGGCCCCTTGCCCACCCGCACTACCGACCCTTCCCTCATGGCTACCGAGGGCATCGACCCCAAGATCGTGTTGAGCCAGGTGATCCAGGCGCAGGAAGACGAGCGTCTGTACGTGTCGCGGCAGATCCACGACGGCCCCGCCCAGACGATGACCAACCTCGTGCTGCGGGCCGAGATCTGCGAGCGCCTGATAGACATGGACACGGCTCGCGCCAAGACCGAGCTTGCGGGCCTGAAGAACGTGGTGAACACGACACTGCAAGACACCCGGCGCTTTATCTTCGACCTCCGCCCGATGATCCTGGACGACCTTGGGCTGGAGCCTACGCTGCGCCGCTACATCATGCAGTTCACCGAGAAGTTCAAGCTGGACGTGGGCGTGGCATTCAACGGCCTGAACGCTCGGCTGCCGATTCAACTGGAGGTCGCAATCTTTCGCATCGTGCAGGAAGCGCTGACCAACGTAGCGCAGCACGCCCATGCCAACCATGCCCAGGTGATGGTCGACCTGAACGGCGACCTGATCACAGTGCTGGTGGAAGACGACGGCTCGGGTTTTTCGGCGGACGACGCACGCCTGAACGACCCGAAGTACAAAGGGCTCGCCTCGATGAGGCAGCGCGTGGAGATGTTCGGCGGCGCGCTCAACATCGACACGGCGCCAGGGCGAGGGACAAGAGTGTCGGCCAATCTTCCGGCCGATACTATTGCATCTTAGCCCGGGTTGGGGTATCTTATCATCAAACACGCTGAACACACTCCTCGCCCCCGCCAACGGAGTGGCACGACGTAGCACCTATGCGGCACTACTTCGTTCTGGTACCTAAGTACCGGGGCGAAATACTAACAGTAGATGTTGTAAGCGGCGAGAACCGGGTCTATACTGGATGTGGGACAACCCGTCCTACGGCGCGTCGTTGGCTTTGTGCCACACCACTATGAAAGGGGGGTTGACGTGTACACTGGTTTACCCCTTCTGGGGCGCCCCAGAAGCAAGCTAAAGCGCTTCTTGAAGGAGCACGGCCAGGGTCTTGTGGAATATGCTTTGATCCTCGCGCTCATCGCGATTGTAATCATCCTGATCCTCACATGGCTCGGCCAGGTCGTGTTCATAGATCTCTACTCGAAGATCGGCAGCGGAATGCAGCAGGCTGGAGGCGGCTGATCTAACACGGTTCCAGTAATTCTACAGGTATCATTCTTAGATAATCCCAGGTGATAGATCGTATCGAAAGAGCCACCGGCGCCGGTGGCTCTTTCGATTGCGCGGTGTAGCGGCGCAGCCGGTCCTCGTGCCTGCGAGCGGAATGCCCCGCGCTGAAGGTACTATACTCAGGCATAGGACTATGTTGCCCATTTTGGTAACGGCCGGTAGTACCGCTAGGCTATTCCATCCTCGTTGCGCAAGCATTATTATTGGGGCAACAGGCCGGACCCTTTATACCGGCCGCGATTATTGACTGTATAACAGTCTTTCCAAAACCGTAGGAGGTTTCCAATGCGCGCTAAGATCGAGCAGTTGAAGAAGAAGGGCCAGGGCCTGGTGGAGTATGCACTCATCCTCGTCCTGATCGCCATCGTCGTTATCCTGATCCTGACCTGGCTCGGCTCGCAGGTCAACACCACCTTCTCCAAGATCGGCTCCGGCCTCAACGGTGCGTAGTACGCCGTAGCACGTCGCGACCCATTCGTCGAGAGCTGTCCATGAGGACAGCTCTCAACCCTTTAAGAGAGGTCAGCGCAGCAGACCGGCCCGAGCAATCGGCGTTACTGCAAAAGTAGTAGGACTAAGGGGGTATACGCCCGCGCATGGAATAGGACACATGGGCTATTGGAGATCGGTCCGATTACCTGTATGATGTCGGTGTTGATTGGTGCGGGCTATACTGCACCAGCGGACTTTATCGGCAATCTTCTCTTTCATATATGGAGGCAAATCGAATGCGCGCTAAGATCGAGCAGTTGAAGAAGAAGGGCCAGGGCCTGGTGGAGTACGCTCTCATCCTCGTCCTGATCGCCATCGTCGTTATCCTGATCCTGACCTGGCTCGGCTCGCAGGTCAACACCACCTTCTCCAAGATCGGCTCCGGCCTCAACGGTGCGTAATACTCCCGATCAGGAGCAAGTCAAGAGGGACCCCGATGGGGTCCTTCTTCTTTTGCGTGAAAAAAGCCCCTCCAAACGGAGGGGCCACTAATTTCGCGTAGGGCAGGCTGCTACTTGCGCCGCCTGGGCTCGCTCTTGCCGTCGCCTGTGGGCGCGGCAGTTGCACGGCCTTTGACCGGGGCGGCTGTCACCGCCGGAGCAGTCCCCTTCGCCGTGCGGGCCCGGCCCGCGGGCTTCTCCGCGGCAGGCGCGGCGGTCTTAGCCCCGGTTCGTGTCGCAGCCGGCACGGACGCTGTGGCGGTTTCCTTAGCCGGGGAGGGCGCTGCAGCTCGCGAAGCGCGCCCCCTGGGCGCCACAGCCTCCGTCTTTGCCGGGGCAGGGCTCGCGGCCTGCGCGCGTGCGGGTGCAGCAGGTGCGGCCTTTGCCCTCGAGGCAGCCGGGGCGGCCTTTGCCTGAGCGGACGCGGTGGCCACAGGCTCAGCCTTCGCACGTGTAGTCGGGGGTGTCGCCGCCTTAGCACGCGTCGGGGCCGGTGCCGCTGCCCTGGCGGGTGCGGACGATGCGGCACGCGGCGTGCGCGTCTTTGCTGCGGCTTCGGCCTTCGGTGCGGGCGCAGCTTTCGCCGGAGCGGTAGTCGAAACGCGCGGGGCGCGTGTACGGGTCGCAGTAGCAGCCGCTTCCATCTTAGGTGCAGCCGCTGCCCTTGCTCGGGTGGCGCGGGGTGCCGCTTCACCCTCCACGACCTTGCCGTTGGCCGGCACGCGGGCCGCCTTCGCGCGAG
>DASTEB010000457.1:0-6632 GCA_035710025.1 Chloroflexia bacterium | reverse complement strand
GCGAGGGTACTCGCTCACAGGCCAGCCCTGGGCGCGGGCGTTGTCGTCCCAGTCCTTCGCTTCGCCCAGGTTGGCGGGAAGGTCGGGGCGGTTCTGCCATGCCCAGTGGGTGGACTTGCCGGTGGGGTAGGGGTTGGTCTGGGCGGCGGCCGCCTGCCCCGGAGCGAAGGCTCCGAATGCCACAGCGACCGCGCACGCGCCCAACACCAGCGTCCTCAGTTGCGCTCGAATACCTCGATTCATCTCTCGCTATCTCCTCTGTAGGTCTCAAACACGTATTAGAACATATTTTCTATTTCCATCATACCGCCGGTTGATGCAGGCGTCAAGATGGTTTTCCACAATTTGCGGGGAAAACCCGAACATTGGTACAATTAGCGGGTATTCTTGCGGAAGGCGCATGCGAAAAGAGCGAGTTTTAGCAGCCAGTTTACGCGCCTTTCGCCCACGAAAGCGAAGGTAGAGAGTTGGCAGAAATCACATGGCTTGGGCACGCTTGCTTCCGGCTGAAGGGCAAGGACGCCACAATCATCACAGACCCGTACGATAGAAGCCTCGGGTTGGGCACACTCAACCAGAAGGCCGACATCGTCACCATCAGCCACGAGCACGCCCACCACAACACTCTTTCCGGCATCAAGGGCGAGCCGTTCGTAGTGCGAGGCCCCGGCGAATATGAGGTCCGGGGCGTGTTTATTACCGGAGTGTGGACCTTTGCCGACAACGAGGGCGGCAAAGAGCGGGGACGCAACAACGTCTTCCTGTTCCACCTGGACGACCTGGTTGTGTGTCACCTCGGCTCGCTGGGCCACACGCTCAACTCGCACCAGATCGAGGCATTGGGCGACGTTGACGTGCTGATGGTACCGGTCGGCGGGAACACGTCGCTCACGGCCACGAAGGCGACCGAGGTGATCAGCCAGTTGGAGCCGAAGGTGGTCATACCGATGCACTACGGCACCGGACGCGAGCAGGTCACCCTGGACACCCTCGAGAAGTTCATGAAGGAGATGGGTCTCAAGGAGTGGGAGGCCCGCGACAAGCTTACCCTGCGCTCGTCCGACCTGGGCGAGACCACGCAGGTGATGGTGCTTGAGGCCAGGACGTAGAGCGAGGAGAGTAATGCGTGATGCGTGAGCTCTCCCAGGAACCACGGCTCGCCCCGCACTGCTCGGCACGCATTACCTCACGCATCACGTATCACGCATCATGCACAGGAGGGAGGAAGATGGAGCGGATAGGAACTGACCCGGTGTCCATAGGCGGGCCGGAGCACTACGAAGCAGGCCGGCCCATCATCAGCGAGCAGTTGGTGTATATTGATCTGCAGGACGAGCGCATACAGGACGTGCTCGGCCGCATCATCAGGGCGATCTCGAACAGTTATCCGGACGCCGAGTTCCTCAGCTACATCGGCACGAACCCCCTGGGCATTTACGTCGAGGTCTACACTCCGAACGAAGAGTTCAAGGGCATCCTGGATATCCTGGACGACAAGCTGGGCAACCTGCATATAGCGGCCGGGGTGAACATCTGCGTGGTGCCGCGCCGCAAGGTGGTTGCGGCTGCCGCGTAGGATGCAAAGGCAGAGATAAGGAAAGGATGTGGTTTATAGGAGGGCTTTTGCCCTCCGGTGGTTTGCCGGGTTCTTTATCTCTACAGGAGAGGGCACATGGTTAAATACATCTTCGTAACCGGCGGCGTGGTCTCCAGCGTCGGTAAAGGCATCACAGTGGCGTCCATAGGGCGCGTGCTCAAGTCGAGGGGCATCTCGGTCTCCCTCCAGAAGCTCGACCCCTACATCAACGTCGACCCCGGCACCATGTCACCCTACCAGCACGGCGAGGTCTTCGTGACCGACGACGGGGCCGAGACCGACCTCGACCTGGGGCACTACGAGCGTTTCATCGACGAGAACCTGACCCAGGCCTCCAACGTCACCACCGGCCGCATCTACAAGTCGGTCATCGAGCGCGAGCGCCGGGGCGACTTCCTCGGCGGCACCGTGCAGGTCATCCCCCATATCACCAACGAGATCAAGTCCAGGATCGCCGCAGTGGCCCGCACGGGCGCGCCCGACGTAGTGATCGTAGAGGTGGGCGGCACGGTGGGCGACATCGAGTCGCTGCCCTTCCTTGAGGCGATCCGGCAGATGCGCCGGGATGCCGGGCGCGAGAACGTGCTGTACGTACACCTGACCTTGCTGCCGCAGGTGACCACCACGGGCGAGCTAAAGACCAAGCCGACCCAGCACTCGGTCAAAGAGTTGCGCTCCATTGGCATCAACCCCGACGTGATCGTGGCGCGCTCGGACGAGCCGATGGGTGACGATACGATCGCCAAGATCGCGCTTTTCTGCGACGTCGAGCCTAAGGCCGTCATACCGCTGCCCACGATGCCCAACATCTACCACGTGCCGCTGTGGCTGGAAGAGCGCGGGCTGGGCGACTACATCGTGGAGAAACTGAACCTGGGCGGGCACGCGCCCGACCTCGCCAGTTGGAAGGCCACCGTGGGCCGGATGGACTCGGCGCCGGAAGAGATAGAGATAGGACTGTGCGGCAAGTACACTGAGCTGCACGACGCCTACCTGAGCGTGGTCGAGGCGCTGCGCCACGCGGGGGCGTACAACGACGTCAAGGTGAAGGTGCGCTGGGTCAACACCGAGGAGTTGGAGCAGCACGGGGCCGAGGCCATGCTGGAAGGCGTGGACGGCGTGCTAGTGCCGGGCGGGTTCGGCGACCGGGGCGTGCTGGGCAAGATTATCGCCGCGGGGTACGCCCGCGAGCGCAACATCCCGTATCTTGGGCTGTGCTACGGCCTGCAGATGGCGGTGATCGAGTTCGCGCGCAACGTGCTCGGGCTGCCGGGGGCGTTCACCACCGAGATCGACCCGCGCACCTCCGACCCGGTGATCGACATCATGCCCGACCAGCGCGACCTTGCCGACATGGGCGGCACGATGCGTCTGGGCCTGTACCCGTGCAACCTCGTGCCCGGCACGAAGGCGGCGAGGGCCTACGGCGAGTCGGTGGTGTATGAGAGGCACCGGCACCGCTTTGAGTTCAACAACGCCTACCGCGAGCGCATGCACGAGGCGGGGCTGCTGGTGAGCGGGCTCTCGCCCGATGGGCGGTTGGTGGAGATCATCGAGCTGCGCGACCACCCGTGGTTCGTGGCTTCGCAGTTCCACCCCGAGCTGAAGAGCCGCCCGACACGGCCTCACCCTCTGTTCCGCGACTTCGTCAAGGCGGTCAGGGCGTACGCCGATGCGCGTGAGGAGCGGGGCGAGGAGGAGGAGAGGTACACGCCCTCCACCGGCCCGCTGCGCGAGCAGACCGAGGCGTACACGGCGCAACCGACGCAGTAGCACGCGGCACAGCCACCCATACCGGGCGCTGCTTCAGGGCACGCCGGTAGAGCGCGAAACGAATGATAGACAGCCCGCGCAGGCAGACATTCGTTTCGCGCTTCGCCATCCACGACCCGTTGATACTAGCCGTGATGGCGCTCGCGTGCCTGTACGTGGCGGTGATGAGCGGGCACCTGCAGAGCATAGACGGGCTGCTGGCCTACCAGCAGGCGCGCTCGCTGGTGTTCGACGGCTCGCTGCAATTCGACCCGGCGCTCGTCTGGGACACAACCCATACGACCAGCAGGTACGGCATCGGGCTGTCACTGCTGTACGTGCCGGGGCTTGTGGTGTGGTCTTGGCTTCTGCCATACGCCCCGCCCCTCGGCGACGGGCGGCTGACCTTCGAGCATTATTACGCCGACCCGCTGTTTACGGTCGTCGGGCCGCCGGTGCAGATCGCAATCGCCCTGGCGACGGCTTATCTGGTGGGGCGATTCTGCGTCGAGCTTGGCCTGGGGAGGACGGTCGCGCTGTGGGGCATGGCGCTTTACGGCGTTGCGTCGCCCGCCATCGTGTACACGCGCGGGGACTACTCGCAGCCTCTGTCGGGGCTTTGCTGGCTGGCGGCGCTGTACGGCGTCTACCGCTTCCTGGCAACAGGGCAGCGCTCGCCGCTGGTCGTGGCGGCGCTGGCGGTCTTCTACGGGGTACTCGCCCGGCCTGTGGAGGGAACAGTAGTGGTGCCCGGGCTGCTTGTGCTACTCTTCGCCGGTAGGCGTGATGGCGGCCCGATACGCCCCGGCTGGAAGCCCACTGTGCTCATGCTCGGCGCGTATGCTGTGGGCGTGGCGGCGGTGTTGCTGGTCAACTGGGGGCGCTACGGCTCGCCTCTCACGACGGGCTACGAGGGCTACGGGTGGACCAACTCGCTGCTCGTGGGGCTGGCGGGCTCACTGGTTAGTCCTGGGCGGGGGATCCTGTGGCAGTTTCCGGCGGTGCTGCTTGCTCTGCCGGGGTTCCTGGCGATGTGGCGCTTGCCTGCGCAGCGCGCGCTTGCTGTGGCGCTCGGCCTGACGGTGGTGCTGCAGTTGCTGAACGTTGCCGCGTGGCAGGTGTGGTGGGGAGGGTGGAACTGGGGTTTGCGGTTGCTCGTGCCGGCCCTTCCGCTGCTGGCGCTGCTCGCCGCGTCGGGCACCGGCGCTCTCAGGGGCAGGTGGCGCGGGTGGGTTGCGGCCGTGCTGCTCGCCGGGGGCGTGGTGTGGGCGGTGCCGTGCATCGTCACCGACCTGCTGGGCGGCTATGGGGGCGCGTACGACGGTAGCGAGGCATCATTTCGCCTCGATGCGTACCCGCCGCTGGGCGCGTGGCGCTACCTGCAACACTGGCGCGCCTTCAACCCTACCGACATGGGCGCGGCCGACATCCTGTGGCTGCGCGTGGCGCGCGAGGCGGGGAACGTGTCGCTGCTTCCTATGGCGTTGTTGGCGCTCGCTGCCGCGGCGCTGGGGTTGTTGGCCGTCGCCGCATTACGCAGAGGCAGTAATCCCCGCCCTAGTGCCTGAAGTGGCGCTTGCGGGTGAAGACCATGGCGAGGCCCGCGGTATCGGCGGCCTCTATCACGGCGTCGTCGTTTACCGAGCCACCCGGCTGGATTACGGCTGTGACGCCCGCGGCCGCGGCGACCTCCAACCCGTCGGGGAAGGGGAAGAAGGCGTCAGAAGCCATGACCGCGCCCTGGGCTTTCTTGCCCGCTTTCTCTGCGGCGATGCGCACCGAGTCGACCCGACTGGTCTGTCCGCCGCCGATGCCCACGGTGGCAAGCTCCTTAGCCAGCACGATGGCGTTTGAACGCACGTGCTTGGCCGCGCGCCAGGCGAAGAGCATGTCGGCTATCTCTTCCAGGGTGGGGTGGCGCAGGGTAACAGGCTCCATGTGCAGGTCTTCCTCGATGGCGTCGCGGGTCTGCACGAGGAAACCGCCGCTCACCTGCCGGAAGGCGAGTCTGCTCGCGTAGTCGTCGTCGCGGCGGCCGTTGTTGGCGTCGGGCACGGCGAGGAGGCGCAGGTTGCGCTTGCGGGCGAGCATGTCCACCGCTTCTTCGCTGAAGGCGGGAGCGACCAGTACGTCGAAGCGCACCTTGGCCAGATGCTCGGCCAGCCTGCCGTCGACCGGGCGGTTGATGCCCACGATGCCCCCGAATGCCGACACGGGGTCGGAGGCGAGGGCGCGAGAGAAGACTTCGGCGAGGTCGGCGTTTTCGCCGCCTGTGGCGATGCCGCACGGCCCTGCATGCTTGATGATCGCAACGGCGGGCATGGCGTAGTCGCGCACGAGGGCGAGGGCTGCATCGGCGTCCATGAGGTTGTTGTAGGAAAGCTCGGGGCCGTGAAGCTGCTGGAGCGAGCCGACGAGGGTGGCGCCGCCCACGGGCAGGTTGTCAGAGTACAGAGCGGCGACCTGGTGGGGGTTCTCGCCGTAGCGCAGGCGTTGCACCCGGCGCAGCTCCAGGGAGATCTCGGGCGGTATCAGGCTGCTGATGGGGGTGCTTTCCTCGGCAGCGGCGCGGCCGTTGTGGTGGGTGTCCTCGGCGGGTTGACCCGTTTCGCCTGCCTGGCTCTCGTCTCCCAGGTACCCCGCGATAAGCGCGTCATACTCCGACACGTGGCGGAATGCCTTGGCCGCGAGCCGCTTGCGGGTGTCGTGGCTAACCGAGCCGTTTTGCTCCCACTCCGCCATGACGGGGGCGTAGTCGGCAGGGTCGGACAGCACGACGACCGAGGCGAAGTTCTTGGCGGCGGCGCGGATCATGGCGGGACCGCCCACGTCGATTTGCTCGACCGCCTCGGGGAGGGTGACGCCCTCCTGCTGGATAGTGCGGGCGAAGGGGTAGAGATTAACGGCGACCAGGTCGATGGTCTTGAGCCCGTGCTCGGTAAGCTGGGCCATCTGGCCGGGGTCGTCGCGCCTGGCGAGGATGCCCGAGTGCACGCCGGGGTGGAGCGTCTTGACGCGCCCGCCCAGGATTTCGGGGAAGCCGGTGAGGGCGCTGACCGATTGCGCTTGCACGCCCGCCTTAGCGAGCTTGACCTGCGTGCCGCCGGTGGCGTAGACGCTTGCGCCCAGGCGGGCGAGGGCCGCCCCGAGCACGTCCAGGTGTGCCGGGTCCGACACACTCACAATGGCGTTTACCGCCGCACGTTCACCCTGCATAGGCGCACACTCCTGGGTGTGAGATTCGCCCTGCATTGTACCCTACCTTGCGCCGGAAGTGAAATCC
>DASTEB010000456.1:0-3401 GCA_035710025.1 Chloroflexia bacterium | reverse complement strand
CAGCCGTGGTCCACGATGCGCTTGAGGGCGCGGGCAAGCTCGACTCGGTTGGGGTACAGGATAGCGAAGTGGTACAGGCCCGCCGCGCCACGAGGCGAGGGCGGTCCGCCCCGGCTCTCCCAGGTGTTGAGGCCGAGGTGGTGATGGTAGTTGCCCGACGAGAGGAACGCCGCGCTGTGGCCCCATAGCTGCATCACCTTGAAGCCCATCACCTCGGTGTAGAACTTCACCGACCTCTCCAGGTCCGATACCTTGAGGTGTACGTGCCCGATGTGCGTGTCGGGGTGCATCCCCTGATCCTGTGCTTGCTCAGTCTTTTGCTCTGTGTTGCTGCTGTCCATTGTGTTCCCGCTCCTGGTATAAGGTTCTGATTTTGTAAACGAAGTTTGGGACGTGCTGTCACACGTCCCTGTAAGTATATACGCTTGCGGGTTTCGCCGGAAGATGGCCACTATTGACGGCTGCCGACCATGAGTATATACTGTGTATACCGTATACACAACGAGGTAGCGATCATGATGGTGCAGAAAGTACGCAAGGTAGGCAACAGTTACGTCGTCACGATCCCGCGGGAGGTGGTCGAGAGCCAGCGCCTGCAGGAGGGCGACACGGTAGCCATCGAAGTGCGCAAGGTAGACTACCGCGTGCAGATGGACCCCGACGTGCGCGCCGCCTTCGAGCGGTCGCTGGAACTCTACCCCGAGGACTACGACTACCTGGGCGAGAACTAGGCGCACCCGTGGACCAGAAGCCCCTGCGCTACCCTGCCATGCTTGACGTGCTGGCGATGCACCAGGAGATCATGGCGCGCTACGGCCAACCGTCGGAGATGCGCAGCGACGGCGAAGCCCTCCTCGAAAGCGCCATGATGCGCCCCCGCACGGCCGCGCACTACGAAGGCGCCGACCTGTCGAAGCAGGCCGCGCTACTCATGCTGGGGATAGCTCAAGCGCACCCGTTTGTGGACGGCAACAAGCGCGCCGCCTTCGCCGCAGGCATAGTGCTCTTGCAGCTAAATAGCTTCCTCGTGAGCAGCCGCCCGCGCGAGTTCGGCGAGCGCATCGTGGCCGCGCTGACCAGCACCGACCGTGCGGGTGAGGCCGCCGCGCTGGCCGCCTGGCTCAGGGAGCGATTGCGGCCGCTGGAAGAGCAGGGTTAGAACCGCGCCAGGTCCTCCAGTGCGGCCTGGATCTTCGCGGCAGTGGGCATTACCGCCTCGAACAGGTTGTGGTGGGTGGGCGAGGGCACGTCGGCGCAGGCCACCCTCTTCACCGGGGCGTCGAGGTACACGAACGCCTCGTCGGCGATCTGCGCGGCGATCTCGCCCCCGAAGCCGGTCGTGCTGGTGTCCTCGTGCACGATCAGCACCCGGCCGATCTCCCGCACCGACTCCATCACCGCCTCTTTGTCCCAGGGCACGACGGTGCGCAGGTCGAGGATGCGCGTCTCGGCCCCGGTGCTCTGCGCGACGGCGTTTGCCGCTTCGATGGCGCGGTACACCGTGTCGCCCCAGGTGACCACGAGCAGAGTGCTTCCCTCGCGCACCCGAACCGCCTTGCCGAAGGGCAGCATGTAGTCGGGGCCGGGGTAGGTGCGGTTGGCCTCGCGGTAGCGGTAGAGCAGGCGGTGCTCCAGGAAGACCACCGGGTCGTCGCCTCGGAGTGAGGTACGCAGCAGGCCGACCGTGTCGGCGGCGTTCGAGGGGTAGGCGATCTTCCAGCCGGGCAGGTGAGCAAACACAGCCTCGCCCGTCACCGCGTGCCAGGGGTCGCCGCCCATGAGCTGGTAGCCCACGGGGATGCGCAGCACGATAGGTCCGCCGAAGCGCCCGTTGGTGCGCCAGCGCACGCTGCCCGCGTCGGTGATCTGCTCGTGCGCGGGGTCGGCGTACTTGCGGAACTGTATCTCGGGCACCGGGCGCAATCCGTTGAGCGCCATGCCCACGGAGCGGCCGATGATGCCTTCCTCGTTCAGGCTCGTGTCGAAGCAGCGCGCCTCTCCGAAGCGAGTCTGCAGTCCGTCGGTCACGCGGTGAACGCCGCCGAACGCGCCTACATCCTCCCCGAACACCAGGATGCTCGGGTCGCGCTCCATCTCGTCGGCCAGCACCTTGCCGATGGCCTGCTGCATCGTGAGCCTCGGCCCCTCGGTGACGGGCGGCGTGTCGGGGATGTCCAGCGCGGGGGCGAACAGGTGGGTGAGGGAATCGGAGCCCTGCGGGTCGGTGCCCTGCGTCCAGGCGGCCTCGGCCTGCTCGCGGGCGAAGTCGGTTGCGGCGGCCTGCATCTCCTCGATGCGCGACTGCGGCACCGAGCGCTCCTTCACGAGCCAGTCTGCCAGCCGGGCGAGGGGGTCGCGGCGCTGGTCCTCCTCCTTCTCCTCGGCGGTCTTGTAGGCGGCGGGGTCCTGCCAGTTGTGCCCGGTGAGGCGCGGCACCTTGACGTGCACCATCTGCGCCCCCTCGCTCGCACGCGCGGCGGCTATGGCGGAGGACAGCGCGGCATACAGCGCCGGGATGTCGGCCCCCTCGACCGATTGGATGTTCAGCCCGCGGAAGCCCTGCAGGTTCTCTACCACCGACTGGGCGAGCGTCTGGTAGCGCCACGGCACCGACAGTGCGTAGCGGTTGTCCTCGATCAGCAAGACGTAGGGCAGCTTGCGCGGCGCGGCGATGTTGATGGCGCTCCAGAAGCCGTTGGTGGCGGTCGCTCCGTCGCCCGCGTGGGCCAGCGCGACCGCGCCCCGGTACTCCTCCTGCCCCATCGACTCGGCGCGGTATTGCACCGACTGCGCCCACCCGACCGCCGGGGTAAACTGCGCGCCCACGTCGCCCGAGGCGGGGAGCACGGTCACGCCGCCCGGCTGCTTGTGGTTGAACACCACGCCGATGTCGCGGCCCCCGGACACGCCTTCGAGCTTGTGCATGTTGCTGGCGAACGCCTCGAAGGGGCTGAGGCCCACGCCGAGCATGAGCGGGCGCGAGCGGTAGTACACGGTCGCGCCGTCGTGCTGGTGGTTGAGCAGGGCCGCGGCTACCAACTGGGGTATCTCGTGGCCCTTCGCGCCGAACTGGAACTTGAGCTTGCCTTCCAGGGGCTTGTCGGGGTTGGGGCGGTAGCCGGGGGTGACCTCGAGGTCGTCCATGGAGCGGGAGATGAGGGCACGCTCGAGGACGGCGAGCCACCAGTCTGTGGTGGGGTTGGCGAGGTCTGAGGGCGCGGCCAGGGGCTGCCACGCCGAGGCGATAGGAGGTCGGGTGAGCATTCGGACTCCTCGTCGAGTTCTCGTGTCTGGCCTGTTGGGCACAGGCAGCCTCTATCATACCATAGGGTGAGGGGTGAGGGACTAGTGACGAGTGACGAGTGAGCCAGTCTGAGCCGGATACCATAGGGCGAGCATCG
>DASTEB010000455.1:0-6383 GCA_035710025.1 Chloroflexia bacterium | reverse complement strand
TTGGGCGGCTGGCAGAACACCAGCGAAGCGAGGGGGTCGTGTACCGCCCCGCCAGCGAGGCCCACGGTATCGAGGCGGTAGCCGATGAAGTCGGCCGACATCCCGGGGGCAAGATAGCCGATGTCGTCGCGGCCGAGCACTTCCGCGCCGCCCCGCGTTGCGAGGCGCATGACCTCGGGAGCGGTCAGGGCGGCGGGTCCGTGCGCCACGCGCTGGAGCAGCATGGCCTGCCGGGCCTCTGCAAGCAGATGGGAACTGTCGTTGGAAGCCGAGCCGTCCACCCCAAGCCCCAAACGCGCGCCCGCCGCGAGCAGCGGAAGCACCGGGGCCACGCCTGACGCAAGCCTCATATTCGAGGATGGGCAGTGGGCCACGCCCGTCCGACTGCTGCCCAGGCGTCCGATCTCGTCCTCGTGCGGGTGTACTACGTGGGCGTGCCATACGTCCGGCCCGAGCCAGCCCAGCTCCTCGGCGAGTTGCACGGGCGTGAGGCCGAACTTCTCCTTGCAGTATCGTTCCTCGTCCAGCGTCTCGGCCAGGTGCGTGTGGGAATGAACGTCGTAGGCCCGTGCGAGCTTTACGCTCTCGCGCATGAGGTCGGGCGACACTGTGAAGGGCGAGCAGGGCGCCAGTACGACGCGCAGCATGGAGTGCCGCGCCGGGTCGTGGTAATCCTCGATGACCCGGTGCGAGTCGCGCAGCACGTCCTCTTCGTCCTCCACCACGCTGTCGGGCGGAAGCCCGCCCTTCGACTCGCCCACGGTCATTGAGCCGCGCGCGGCGTGGAAGCGGATGCCCATCTCGCGGGCGGCGCGCACCTGGTCGTCCAGGCGCGCGCCGTTGGGCCAGATGTAGGTGTGGTCACTGGTCGTGGTGCAGCCCGAAAGCATCAATTCGGCCACCGCCAGCTTCGCGCTCACGTAGACGGCATCGGGTGTTAGGCGCGCCCAAATTGGGTAGAGCGTCACCAGCCAGTTGAACAGGTCGGCGTTCTGCGCGGCGGGCAAGTTGCGGGTCAGGGTCTGCACGAAATGGTGGTGCGTGTTCACCAGGCCGGGAATGATGAGCATGCCGCTCGCGTCTATCACGGTATCGGCCGTCCGGGGCAGTTCGGCGGTGGGGCCGACCTGCCGGATCACGTTATCTTCGACGTAAATGCCGCCGCCCGGCCACGTACGGCCCTCGTCGTCCATAGACACGAGTAGACGGGCGTTCTCGACAAGCAGGGTGGTCATGGAGTGTCACTTCCTGTGGTGGGCGTAGTTGAAGGCGGCCGCGTACGGCAAGCTCCGGATGGAGCCGGCGCGGCGGGCTGTCTCTCCCACTAGCGGCAGCAAGTTCGATACCGTCCTAGGCCACCGTGGACAGTACTACCCGCGGGCCGTGCCGTCAGTCCCCTAGACCGCGTTTCGGTATGCCCCATCCACCAGCAGCGGAACCGCGGTGCTGACGTCTATCTCTGCCGCTAGCTCAACGTCCTGTGCGAACCCCCGCTCGATAAGCTCGCGCCCGGAAGAGCACTCGCGAAGCACCTCGGCCAGGTTGGGCCGGGCCCACTCGAACGCGGCAAGCGCCACGCGCGCTTCGGGCGAAAGCGTGCCGGGAAGGTGGGAGATGATCGCGCCGGCGCCTAGTAGGTCTTCGACAGAGGGGCGCAGCGTGCCGTCGCGCCAGCGCTCTCCCGCCGGGACGACGAGCACGCCGGGGCCGTATTGCTGCGAGGCCCGTGCGACCGCCGATGCATTGCGAAGGCAGCCCGCGAACACAGGACGGCCCTGCACCGCCAGGGAAAGCGTCGAGCCGTTGGGCGAGGGAAGCACGAGGCGCATGCCCGCCGTGATGGACAGGAGCGAAGCAGGCGAGAGAGTGTAGCCCTCGCCCCTGTGCTCGCCGGGCAGAAGTGCGTCGTGGGCAGCGGCGAAGGCGCGCAGGGCGTCCGCGTCGTCGCGGCCCCAGCGGTAGGGGTAGACCGTCGCGCCGCGCGAGACCGCTATGTCTACGCTGGTGGTGAAGGAGAGCACATCGATGACGACGACGGCCGAAGCCGTCTCGCTCAGGCGCTCGATGCCCGATAGGCCCCATTCACAACGCACGTCGTAGGCAGTCTGTTCGTAGAACACGGTCAGTCCTCCAGCAAGGGTAGGGCACGCAGGGCAAGCTCGACCGAAAGGCGCGTGGAGGGGTCCTTCAGGTCGGCGCCGAGCAACTCGGCAGCGCGGTCGAGCCGGTAGGCGAGGGTGTTGCGGTGGACGAAGATGTCGGCCGCGGTCTCGCGCAGGCGTCCGCCGTGCGACACGAACGACTCGACCGTGGGCAGCAGCGGCGTAGCGGCGCGGCTGTCATGCTCTTGCAGTGGGCCAAGAGTCTCGCGGACGAAGCGCTCAAGCTCGTCACGATTGTCGCGAAGCAGGAGGAGCAGCAACCTGTCGGCGCCGAGCCGGGCGTAGTGTACGAACCCGCCCGAGGGCCGGCGCGCAGCCGCGGCCGCCGCCAGCCGGGCCTCGGCAAGCGATACAGGAGCCTCGAGGGCAGGTCGCTCAGCCCCAACACCTGCCGCGAACGGCAGCCCGAAGAGCACATCGGCAAGCACGCCCGTGGTCCCCGGCGGAACGAGCACCGCGAGCCCGTCGCCGTAAGCGTGCGCAACGAGGCCGGAGCGGCGCTTGCGTTCGGCAACGGCGACTGCATCGGAGCCCTGCCGGGCAAAGTCAGCAAGGCCCACCGCCCCCTTGCGCGGGACGATCCAGGCGACCGCGTATGACGACGCGGGAGATACCCCCTGCTCGGCGGCCAGGCTCTGCAATTCGGCGGCGGTCGCAACGCGGCCCGATAGGAGGCTCTCGACCCAAGAAGGGCCGCCCAAGGGGGCCATGATCTCCCGCCTGGCCTGAAACAGCGCGCACTCGCGCATGATGGCCTGCTCGATCTCCGGCAGCGAGGCGTCCGGCGGAAGTTGAAGCAGGGGGAGGCCGGAATCCTCCGCCGCGCCGATCGCCTCGCGAGAGACGTCGCCCCGGTAGGCCGCGGCGGCAGCGCCCAGCGCGGAAAGCTGGCGCACAACGTCACTGAGGGTAATGGGCGGGTCGTGTGGGGATAGTAGCTCGGCCGAGGCCAGGGCGATCTCGCCCCCCTTCACCGGCGGGATGGCCGGGGCGTAAGGACGGAGAGAGACAGCCCAGATGACGGGGTTGTCAAGCCGCATTCGGCCCGCTACAACCGCCGCTCCGTCGAGCGGCGCGCCCGTAGCGAGGAGGTCGGCGAGGGTGAGGGCCTGCGGCATGGCGGGGCTACGCAGGCTCGGCCACGTGGGCACCCGCGATCTCCTCCAGCGTGCGTCCGCGGGTCTCCTCTCCCAGAAGCAGCACGTTGGCCGCTATAAGGACGAACACGCCCGCGAACAGCAGGAACGCCGCATCGACGCCGGCCGGTTGGGGCGGGTTGCCCGTGATTGAAACCGCGAGGTATGGGCCGATGATGCCGCCGATGCGCCCGACGGCAGCCGCCATGCCCGCGCCCCAACCTCGGATGGCTGTAGGGTAAAGCTCGGGCGTGTAGGTGTACACCACACCCCACGCGCCGAGGGCAAAGAAGGAGATAACACAGCCGTAAAGGGTTACTTCAAGCTCGTTTCCGGAGTTGCGAAACAGGAACGCGCCGAGCGCCGCGCCCGCGAGGAACGCTGCCAGCGTCGGCCGCCGGCCGATGCGCTCGACCAGCCACGCTGCCGCGAAGTAGCCGGGGATCTGGGCAAGCGTGATGATCAGGTTGTACTCCAGGCCGCGCACCAGCGTGAATCGGGTAGCGAGGATGCTGGGCAGCCAGGAGAAGATTCCGTAGTAGCTGAAAACCATGCCGAACCACAGCACCCACAGCATGACTGTGCGCCGGGCGAACACCCCTTGCCAGAGCGTGCGCCAGTTCTCGGCACGCGTGGCGGCGCGCCCGGGCGACGAGAAGCTGTCGAGCGAGGGCACCGCGGCGGGATCCCCCGCCAGGCGTGCGGCGTTGTCCACGGCGGCCTGCGCCTCGCTCGCGCGCCCGGCCGTGACGAGGTATCGCGGCGATTCGGGGAGGGCCCGGCGGGTGTAGAGCGCGTACAGCGCGGGCAGCGCGCCGAGGGCAAACGCCACTCGCCAGCCGACGTCCTCGGGCAAATTGGGCACCAGTGCGAGTCCAATCAGAGCGGCGAGCACCCAGCCGTACGCCCAGAAGCTCTCCAGCAGCACCATCATTCGGCCCCGCACCCTGGCGGGCGACCACTCGCTCACCAGCGTCGAGGCGACGGGCAGCTCGCCGCCCAGGCCCAGACCCGCGATCAGGCGGAACGCGAGCAGCGACGGCAGGTCCCATGCGAGCGCGCTCAGGCCAGTGCCGATGGCGTAGAGGATTAGTGTCCACTGGAAGACTGCCTTGCGGCCGTAGCGGTCCGA
Organism: Chloroflexia bacterium; assembly: GCA_035710025.1. Classification (GTDB taxonomy): domain Bacteria; phylum Chloroflexota; class Chloroflexia; order QHBQ01; family JADMIH01; genus JADMIH01. The sequence goes on along the minus strand of DASTEB010000455.1, from coordinate 1,953 downwards.
CAGGTTGCCCGCGAGCGCCGCTCCCGCGAACATGCCGATGAAAGTGAACGACAGCACCAGCCCGGGCTGCGTGCCGGTGAGGGCGAGGTCGCGGGAAAGGGTGGGCAGGACGAAGGTGAGCAGGCCAACGTCCATCGCGTCGAACAGCCAGCCGATGCCGGACACGATCAGCAGCCGCACGTGGAAGCGGCTCAGGCCGAACAGTCCTTGAGGGGCGGTTGTGAGGCTTGCGTTGGCTCCGGCCATGTTCGCTCCGGAAGAGGTGTAGTTACATCGCGAGAACGGCCGCTCTGGACCGCTCGCGCGTGCTGTCACCTATTATAATGCCGCCCGCAAGCACGCTTACTTGATGAGGACTACCTGCCCCTCTTCCACGCCGGAGATGACCTCGGTGTCGGTGCTGTTGGTCAGCCCGGTCTCTACCTCGACCTTGGGGTTGCCCTGGACGGCCAGGGTGACGTACTGCCGAGTGCCGACCGTCTCGAACGCGCGGTTGGGCAGCAGGAGCACGCCGTCCTTGCGCTGGGCTGTGATATCGACGTTAGCGGCCATCCCCTCTCGCGGGATTACTTCCTCGACCGCAGAGAAGCTGATGGTGGCGCGGTAGACCGTGCTGCCCTGCTTCTGGGTTGCCCCCGGGTCGATCGACTCGATTGTCCCCGGCATCTTGACGCCCGGGTACGCGTCGAGCGTCACGGTCACTGCCTGGCCTGCCCGCACGCGGCCGACGTCTATCTCGTCAATGTCGGCCGTGACGCGCAGGTCGTCGACGTCGGCCACGGTCGCCACGGCTTGCTGGCCGTTGACGTTCTCGCCCGGGTCGAGGTCGATAGCGAGCAGTGTGCCGGAGAGGGGCGATACCAGGCGCCCATCGCCCACCTGCGCTTCGGCGCGCTCGACGGCAAGCTCCGAAAGGGCGATCTGTTGCTCGAGGATGGCGACGTCGGTGCCCGTTGCCCCGGCCTTGGCCTTGTCGAGCGCGGCCTGCGCTGCGGCGACCCCGGCCTCGGCTTCGCGAATCTCGTCGGGGGTAGCGCCCGCCCGCGCCTTGTCGAGCGATGCCCGCGCCTGCTTGACCTCTTCTTCAGCCACGCGATGCTCCTCAACCGTTGGCCCCGCTTTGACCTTGTCCAGCGCCGCCTGCGCCTTGTCTACGTCGGCCTGTGCTGCCGTCACGGCCGCCGGGGTTCCGCCCGAGCGCAGGTCGGCAAGAGCGGACTTTGCCTGGTCGACCCCGGCTTGCGCCGCCGCGAGGTCTTCGGAGCGCGGGCCCGCGTTGAGTGCATCCAGCTTCGCCTGGGCCTGGTCGACGCCCGCCTGCGCCGCGGCGATGTCCTCGGCTGTCGGGCCTGCCCTCAGCTTGTCGAGCGCCGCTTGCCCCTCGCGTACCCTCGCGTCGGCCGAGGCAAGCTGCGCGATCTCGGACTGCTTTGCCGCTTCGTAGTCCAGCACGGCCTGCTCGACACGCGCCTCGGCGTCCTGCACGTCGCGCAGAGCCTTTGACTCGCGGTTGCGGTCGTCGTCGTTCAGGTCCTCGGGGTCAACCTGCGAGTTGTCGTACTTGATCTTGCCGTACACATCCTGCGCGTTCTGCAGGGCGTTTGACGCCTGCACCACGGCGAGGCGGGCTTGCTCTTTGGTGTTGGCGGCGGTCGAGGCGACCTGAGTACGCGAGGCGGTGGCCTGGTCAACGGCAGCCTGAGCGGCGGCGATGTCCTGCTCGGTCGGTCCGGCTCTTACCTTGTCGAGGTTGGCCTGAGCCTGGTTGACCGCTGCCTGAGCGGCGGCGACATCCTGCTCGGTCGGCCCCGCTGCGAGGGCGTCGTACTTTGCCTGCGCTTCCCGCACTGCTGCTTCGGCCTGTGCGATCTGGTCGGGCGTGGCGGGGGCTTTCACCTGCTCTAGCTTTGCCTGCGCCTGCCGCAGCGTTGCCTCGGCCTGGGCGATGTCCTC
>DASTEB010000454.1:0-3445 GCA_035710025.1 Chloroflexia bacterium | reverse complement strand
CGAGCGCGATGTCGAAATAACGCTGCTCAACCTGGAGAAGGCAAAGGTCAGCCACCCCAACTTCACCAGCATCATCGGCGACGGCAGGGACCTGGGGCGGTTCAAGGACGGGCAGTTCGACGTCGTGTTCTCCAACTCGGTGATCGAGCACGTCGCCACGTTTGAAGAGCAGCAGCGCATGGCCCTCGAGATCGTTCGAACAGGCAAGATGTACTTCGTGCAGACGCCCAACCGCTACTTCCCCATCGAGCCTCATTTCCTCGTCCCCTTCTTCCAGTTCTTTCCCCTGCGGCTGCAGGTATTCCTCATCACCCACTTCAGGCTGGGCTGGTACAGGAGGCTGCCGGACAGGCGAGAAGCAGAAGCGCTGGCCCGGTCTATCAGGCTGCTCACCGAGCGCGAGATGCGAGCGCTATTCCCCGCGGCACGCATACGCAAGGAGAAGCTGCTGGGCCTGACCAAGTCCTTCATCGCATACGGCAGGCGGCGCCCAGCGGACCGCACGCGGGCGCAGTAGCGATAGGGGTGAATTGCCCCGTGCGGTATGGAAGCTTCGGCTCGATGAGCACCTGCGCGCGGCCCGACCCACTGCTGGTGGCGGCGCGCACAGGAGCAACATCATGAACACCGACCGAATCGCACTACAACTATATACTGTTCGCGAGCACGCCTCCCGCGACATGCTCGGCACCCTGGCCCGTATCGCGGAGCAGGGCTACAGGGCTGTGGAGCTCGCCGGGTTCGGGGGCGTTCCCGTTGCCGATCTGCGTGCCGCTCTGGACGATCTGGGCGTGCGCGCTGTGTCGGCACACGTCGGGCCGGACGACCTGCAGGCGCACGTAGGCCGCGTGGTGGCCGACTTGCAGGCGCTTGGCTGCGGCTATGCCGTCATGCCGTGGCTCGCCGAGGAGCGCAGGCAAAACGCCGGGCAGATACACGAGCTCGCGGAGATGCTGAACCGAACGGGCAAGCTGTGCCGGGAAGCCGGCATCGTGCTGGCCTACCACAATCACGACTTCGAGTTCGCGCCCCTGGACGGCACCACGATGTTCGACGTGCTGGTGGAGGAGACCGATCCAGAGCTTGTGGCCCTTGAGCTTGACGTGTACTGGGTGCGATATGCCGGTGTCGACCCCATCGCTGTGCTGCGGAGGCTGTCGGGGCGCGTGCCCCTGGTCCACATCAAGGACATGGCTGTGGACAAAGACCTCACAGATGCTCCCGTGGGCGAGGGCATATTCGAGTGGCCGGAAGTGCTGCAGGCGTGCGAGGCGGCAGGCGCCGAGTGGTACATCGTGGAGCAAGACAACCCGGCCGACCCTCTCGTCGAGGTCGAGCGCAGCCTGCACAACCTGCGAAAGCTGATGGAAGATCTGCGGTAGCGCCGCGCGAGCATTGGCCCGAAGCAGCGCGCCCCGGGCCGTCCAGCCTCCGGCTTCTTACTTCTCGCGTGCCAGGTGGACTGTGGTTATCGCGAGCAACGCTAAGGACGCGAACGAAATGCCCAGCCCAACGACGCTGAAAAGCGTGGGCGGGAACTCAACCCCCGCGATATCGGCGATGGAACCGAGGGAGAACATGAGCATGATGGGGAAGAGGAGACAAGCGTAGACCGCTATTAGCGCCCCTTTCCACCTGCTCAGTCCCTCTCCAATCGCGCGATTTCTCCATACCGCCCACAGGCGCCAGGCAAGGAGAGCCAGAGCCGCATAGAAGACAACGCCCAGCGACCCGAATAGCGGGCGGCAGCCTTCGCAGAAGACGAAACGCGAAAAGTCTATAGCCCTGAATGCGGACAAGAGGGCAATCGCTACCAGTAGATAGCCTATCCACCGGCTGAACCACGTCGCGTCCCGCCGGCCGGGCCGAGTTGTCATCGAGTCTGTAACCATGAGAGGTTGCTCCTTTTACTCTCAGATGTTACGACGCTCGGGTAAATACCCGGGTAAATGTCGTTGTGCTTTGCTTACAGATACTCGCGATGATGGCGCTGAGAGGATGGTGCGGCACCTCGAGAGGATGCACTTCGCGGCGAGGCAAGTGAGTTGGGCGTGGCGGGACAGCTTGTTGACATGCGATAGTACTGACGTTTAGTATAATCCGGCAGAGTCGCGATCCGTCTCAACATTTTCGTGGTAGCCCGATCGCTCTGGGTAATGGTGGTGTCCCTTACGAACCCGGAGAGGTGGATATGAACCGTCAGCAACCCGCTGCGGATGATATCAGCGCGGCGGTCGCGCCGGTCCTGGCCGGTGCGCAGGCGGGCGAACAGGCCTCTGCCCGGCAGCGCCGGAGGCTTATCAACGACCGGACCGCGCCCTGGCTGGCCTGGACGCTATGGGCGCTCAGCGTGGTGCTATCCGTATTGGCGCTGTTGTTGTATTCCGTCAACAGCCCGGCAGACCTCGTGTCGCAATTGCTGATCACGCCCGCTTTCCTGTCGTTTCCGACTGTTGGGGCGCTGATTGTGTCCAACCGGCCTGACCACCCGATCGGCTGGATCTTCCTCGCGGTGGGACTCATTTGTGTCGGTATCTTCGGCGAGCAGTACGCCGTGTACTCGATGATGACGTACCCGGGCTCGCTGCCAGGTGGGCTACTTGTGGGCGCGATCGGGGCTGTTGCCAGCGGCGTCGGCTTCTACCTGCCCTTCACGTTCTTGCTCTTGCTGTTCCCTGATGGTCATCTACCGTCCCCGCGCTGGCGACCCATTGCCTGGTTCGCCGCAGGCTTCCTGGTGGTGTACTCGATAGCTCCGGTGCTTACGCCGGGACCCATAGAAATCATGCCCTCGGTACAGAATCCGATGGGGGTCGAGGGGTTGGCCGGTACGCTCCAGGTACTTCAGGTGCTCGAGACGCCCGCGCTCCTTTTCATCCTGATCGCGGGCGTTGTGTCGGTCGGTTTGCGCTACCGGCGCGGAGACCGGGACGAGCGCGAGCAGTTGAAGTGGGTCTTCTTCGCAGCGTCGATGCTGCCGCTCGTGTTCTTGACAACGACTGTGGCGCAGGAACTCTGGGGCGCGTTAGACAACCCCGAGATCAACGCCTTCCCAATTGCCCTGGTCGCGTTGTCTATCGCCGCGGTACCGGTGTCAGTAGGCATCGCAATCCTGCGCTACCGGCTGTACGACATCGACCTCATTATCAATCGCACACTCGTGTACGTGCCGCTGACGGGCATACTGGCCGGGCTGTATTCGGGCACGGTCGCGCTGTTCCAGAAGCTGTTCACGGGTATCACGGGGGAGAAGTCGGACGCGGCCATCGTGCTCACCACGCTGGTCCTCGCCGCGGCGTTCACCCCGATCAAGAACACGCTGCAATCGCTGGTGGACAGGCGCTTCAAGGAGGCGCCCGACCGCACGAAGCGGCTGAAAGAGCTGAGCAAGCAGGTGCAGTCGGTGATCGACGTGATAGACGCCGGGCAGGTCAGCAGGCGGCTG
>DASTEB010000453.1:0-2022 GCA_035710025.1 Chloroflexia bacterium | reverse complement strand
TGGCCGACCCGTTGGCGTTCGGCCCGGCGGTCGCGGCACTCGGGTGGGCGGCGGTCGGCATGACGCCGGTGTGCTTCTTCTGGGCGCTCTGGGCATGGGAGGACTGGCGCAACGACACCTACCGCATCGACGGCGAGCGCCTGTCGCACGTCGAGAGCCTGCCCTTCGGCCTGCGCGAGCAGTCCAAGGAAACCACAATCGCCCGCGTGAGCGACGTTATGTACCTGGTGCCGGGACCGCTCGCCAACTTGCTCGACTTCGGCAACGTGGTGATCAAGACCCCCGGCGAGGCTACCGAGTTCGTATTCGCGGGCGTGCCTTGTCCCCGCGAGGTACAACAGGAGATAATGGACAGAGTAGACGAGCACCGCCGCGCCGCTTCCGCCGGCACCGACCGCGAGATCGCGGCCTGGCTGCGCACCTACCACGACGTCACCCGCGACCCGCAGTACCCCTAACGTCCGGCCCATGACCCGACAACGCCACGCCAACCGAACACGTCCCCCACGGCGAATGTCCCTCGCGCTCGCCGGACTGCTGGCGCTTGTCTTGCTGGTCGGCGCACTCCCCTCGGGCGCTGCTCGCGCCCAGACGCCGACCGCCTCGACAGAGATCCAGGTCGGCTTGCAGGCAGGCTTCGGCGACTCCAAGTCGTACTTGATAGGCGAGTGGCTGCCTGTGCGGGTCACGCTAACCAACAACCCCGGCAGCCCCGCCCGCCGGGTTCGCGTGGAGGTCGAAGCGTACGGCCACAGCGACGACGAGGTGATAGGGCTGTACGGCCGCGACGTCGACCTGCCGAGCCGGTCGCACAAGGAGCTTACTCTCTACACCTTCACCGGCAGCTACACGCGCGATTTCCGCGTGTACGTGCGGGAAGGCAATAACGTGCTCGCCGGCTTGTCGACACGTGCAGTCCCCTACGAACCGCCCTCCAACATGCTCGTCGGCATCGCGTCGGGAGATAGCACGCTGCTGAACGCGCTTACTAACGAGCAGGTCGGCCACGTTGTCGCTTCGCTTGCCCCCGGGATGGGGCAGTACGGGTACGGCTACCCGGGCGCGCCGTCCAGCGGGCAGGGCGCGACGGCCATCGTTGCTCACGTGGACCTCGACAGTCTGCCCCCCGCGTACCAGGGCTGGAAGCCGCTCGGCGCGCTCCTTCTCGACGATGTAGACGCGGGCAGCCTCTCGCCCGAGCAGCGCGCCGCGCTCGAGACGTGGGTAGCAGAGGGCGGCACGCTGCTCGTAACTTCGCGCCCAGACGGCGGCGATAGCACCCGGGCGCTGGCCGATCTGCTACCGGTCACCGTGTCTGGCACGCGCCCCATGAACGTACACCGCTCGCTGGCTGACTACGTGGACAGGGAAGTCCTGCGCGGCGGCGACACGGTAGGCAACGCCGTGCTGAATGACAGCGCGTCCGAGTCGTCCCGCGTGCTCGCCATGCAGGACGGCACCGTTTTGCTGGCCTCTCGCGACCTGGGCCGCGGACGCGTGATCTACATGGGCCTTTCGGCCGCGCTTCCTCCGCTGCACGGCTGGGACGGTACGATCCCGCTGATGAAGAAGCTGCTGGCCGACACGCCGGTGCGTCCGTCGTACGGGGCATCGATGCGCTTCGGTCCCTCGCGCGGAATCTACGTCGGCTCGCTCTACGGCACCTACGGCTCGATGTTCGCAATGCCCGGGCTTGATCTGCCCAACGCCTGGATCGTGGGCGGCTTCCTCCTGATCTACATTCTCATCATCGGGCCGCTCAACTTCATCGTTCTCAGGCGGATGCGCCGCGCCGAGCTTGCCTGGGTGACTGTGCCCGCGCTCGTTGCGTTATTCTCGGTCGGCGCGTACCTGCTCGCGTTCCAGGCCAAGGGGGGCGAGGTCGTGTCGATACGGGCCAGCGCGGTCAACGCCTACGAGGACGTGCCGCACGCCACCACAGTGCAGAACTACGGGCTATTCTCGCCCGTGCGCCGCTCGTACCGCCTGACCATACCTGCCGAGGCCACCGTCACCGAGCTA
>DASTEB010000452.1:0-3347 GCA_035710025.1 Chloroflexia bacterium | reverse complement strand
CCCTCCACGATCTCGCGGGCGCTCTCGGCGTCGCGCAGCACCTCGAACGCGTCCATCAGCGCGTACAGGCTGGAGCGCTTGGCCGAGTTGAGCAGGGTGGTGGCCTCGCGCACCCACTTCAGCTTCTGCTCGCGTGCTGCTGCCTCCAGCTCAGGGTGGGGCGGGCCGAGGTCGCCCCGGTTGCCCAGCGCGGCGACCCACGCCTTGTCGCTCACTTCGCCGTGCGCGTTACATACCAGGTAGGTCAGTAGACTTGATGTGGGCACCGGGTCCCACCCGTAGCCGCTGATGACTATCGAGCCGGGCGGCTCGCCCGATGGGCGGTGGTGGTCCACAAACAGGGTGGGCACCTCGTGCAGTATCTGGCGGGCCGATACGCCCAGGTCGAGCACGAACAGCGTGCGCGGGTGGGTGCGGGCCGCGTAGCCGCGGGTGGTGGGCGTGAAGGCGTTCTCGCCCTTCTCGGGTAGCAGCACGGTGATGTCGCCCGCCGGGGTGCCTCGCCGGGTGAGCAGGTGCCACAGCACCACGCCCGCGCCAAGCCCGTCGACGTCGCCGTCGCACAGGATGGTGACGGGTTTGCCGGGCGGCATGGCGGCCGTGAATGAGTCGAAGTCGGCCCGCGCCCGCGGCAATTGCTCGCGGTAAAGCTCGCCCTCCGTATGGGTGTTGGTGTCCTGCTGCTCCACGGCGAAACCTCCGGCTCACGGTGTGACGCGCCATTATCCAACATTGACCGCCCTGTTTACCAACCGGCTCTAGAATGGGGTTGGGGGCACTGTGGGCGCGGGGGCGCCCGTTTGCCCTCATTCCAAGAGGGCCGGAGGCCGCACGATGGGGCAGAGCATCCCGGCGGGCATTCCCGCCATCCAGACCGAGGGGCTGACCAAGTATTATGGGCCGCACAGGGGCATAGAGGACCTCGACCTGAGCGTGCGCGAGGGCGAAATCTTCGGGTTCCTCGGGCCGAACGGGGCGGGAAAGACCACCACCATTCGCCTGCTGATGGACCTGATCCGCCCCACGCGCGGCAGGGCTGTGGTCTTCGGCAAAGACTCGCGTGCCGACTCGGTGGAGATCAAGCGCATGGTGGGCTACCTGCCCGGGGAATTTGCCCTGTGGAACAACCTCACCGGCTGGCAAACGCTCCACTATTTGGGCAACCTGCGCGGGGGCGTGCCGCCCGAGCGCATACGCGAGACCGCCGAGCGGCTGCAGCTGGACCTGGGCCGCAAGATGCGCGAGTACTCCAAAGGCAACAAGCAGAAAGTGGGGCTGGTGCAGGCGTTCATGCACAGGCCGCGCCTGCTGGTGCTCGACGAGCCGACCGCCAGTCTCGACCCGCTCAACCAGCAGGAGTTCTTCCGCATGGCCGAAGAGGCGCGCGGGTGGGGCGCGACTATCTTCCTGTCGTCGCACATCATGAGCGAGGTGGAGCACGTGTGCGACCGGGTGGGCATCGTGCGCGAGGGGCACCTGGTGAGCGTGGGGTCGGTCAGCGAGGTTATCGCCGAGCGCCACTTCCACGTCGAGATCAAGCTGGACGAGCCTGCGCCCGCCGCGCTGGATGAGTTCGCGCACCTGCCTGAGGTGTCGGACGTGGAAGTGCTGGACAGCACGCTGCGCTTCGTGGTGCACGGCACGATCGACTCGGTGGTGAAGCACGCCGCCAACCACAGGGTACTCAGCCTGACCAGCCACGAGCCGACGCTGGAAGAGGCGTTCCTCGAGTACTACCGCCACGAAGGCGAGGAAGCGGCCGCCGAGGAGCCTGCCGAGCCTGCGCTGACGGGGAGGTAAGGGGCCATGCTCCTGCTGCGTAACATCTTCCTCAAGACGCTGCGCGACCACCGCTGGGGGACGCTGCTGTGGGGCGTCGGCCTGGGCGCGATCATCAGCATGGACGTGTGGCTCTACCCGGAGTACAGCACCAGCAGCGAGAAGCTGGCCGACCTGCAGAGGGCGTACGAGGCGTTCGGCTTCCTGACCGGCGAGGTCGTGCCGGTCGACACGCTGGGCGGTTTCCTGACGGTGGAGAGCTTCGGCTACATAGGCGTGATGTTGGGGATATGGCTTGCCGTGGTGGGCGTCGGGCTATTCCGCGGCGAGGAGGAGCAGGGCGCGCTCGAGCTGCTTATGTCCACTCCGCGCAGCCGCGTGGAGGTATTCGCCGCGAAAGCGGCCGGGATGGCCGTGGCCGGCCTGGGGGCCGTCACGGTGTTTGGCGGGGTGCTGTTCGGCGTGGTGGCTGCCACCAACCAGTCGCTCCCCTTCTGGGGCACGCTGGGCGCGCTGCTCAACACGTACCTGATGGCGATGTTCTGGGGCGCGGCGGGCGTGCTGGCGGGCCAGGTGATCCCGCTCCGGCGCACGGCTTCGCTGGTCACGGGCGGCTTACTGCTGGGCACCTACCTGCTGAACAGCGTGGCCGAGATCGTGGGCGGCCTCGAATGGCTGACTTGGCTGCTGCCCGCGCACTACTACAGCCTCACCAAGTCGCTGGTGCCGGGTCGCGCGGTCGACCCGCTGGGTATCGGCGTGCTGGCAGCGGGCACGACGGCGCTCTTGATGGCGGCGGGGTATATGTTCGTGCGGCGTGACGTGGGCGGAAGGTTCGCCCTGTGGCCCGAGGCGCGCTATACCGGGGCCGCCGAGGAGCGAACCCGCAGGCTGGGCAGCCCGGCGCTGCTCGGCTCGGTATTCGGCAAGAGCCTGCGCGACCAGTTCGGCTCGATGCTGGGCTGGGGCCTGGGGCTGGCGGCGCTCGGCGCGGTGATCGTCGGCACGGCCGAGGAAGCGCTCGAGCCCCTGTTCAAGACGTTCGCCAGCTTCCCTCTGTTCGAGCAGTTCATGGGCGATGCCGTGTCGGTCGAGGCGTACCTGTCGCTCGTGTTGTTCCTTTACCTGCCGGTGCTGGTGATAGTCTACGCGCTCACGCAGGTGTGGGGCTGGGCGAGCGATGAGGAAGAGGGGCGGCTGGAGCTGCTGGTTGCCGAGCCGGTGCCGCGCTGGGCCGCGCTGCTCGGGCGGTATGCCGCATCGGCCGTAACGCTGGCGGGGGTGCTGGCTATGGCGGCTGGTGGGATGCTGCTGACGGCGCAACTCACAGGTCTGGACCTGGACTACGGGCGCGTGGTGGGCGCTGTGGCTGCTATCGCCGCGCCTACGCTTGTGGTGCTGGCGTTCGGGCTGGCGCTGGCTACATGGATGCCGCGGCCGGGCGTAGCCGTGGGCATCACGGCCGCTGTCGTGGTGGCGATGTACTTCGTCGACATGATGTCCCAGCTGTTCGATTGGCCCGCCTTCGTGCAGCACCTGACCGTGTTCCATTACTACGGCCGCCCGAT
>DASTEB010000451.1:0-7686 GCA_035710025.1 Chloroflexia bacterium | reverse complement strand
AGGGCAGCGTGTGCGCCACGCCCTCCATGCCGGCCCACGAAGGGTCCTGGCGCATCGGCTCGATGTACTCCGCGGGCACGCCGACCGTCTTCATGAAGAGCGCGACCGCGTCGCCCCGGCGGCCTTCCGCTACCAGATTGGCCTGCCGCTCGACGTAGTCCGCAGGCAGCGGAGGGAAGGTGTCGGCGTTTGTGATGACGGGAGGCTCGTACAACGCCACCTTCTTGACTTTGCCGGGCAGAGCGTTCGCCGCTTCGAGCGCAAGCACCGCGCCCGAGGAGAGGCCGTACAGTGAGGCCGACCCACCCGCCTCGTCGATCAGCGCCTCGATATCCTCGATCTCGCGCTCGACTGCGTAAGGAGGGGTGTCGCCGCTTTCGCCGCGGCCCCGGCGGTCGTAGTTGTATACCGTGAAGCGCGACGCCAGCAGGTCTGCCAACTCGACGTGCATCGGGTCGGTGCCGGTGCCCAGCGCGCCGCTTACGATGATCACTGCCGGGCCTGAGCCGGTGCGGTAGTATGCTATAGGTGTGCCGTCTTTCGAAGTTACCTTGTTCACAGTAGCCTTTTCCATTGGAGACTCCTTTATGTAGAAGCAAATCTGCTTCTGACTCGGGTGCTAAACCATCCGGTGTTCCGCTCTCGTTGGGCTAGGCTTCGCGGCCGCGCAGCCGAACTGCCTGCCCGGCCACCACGAGCAGCCAGACGCAGTCAGTCACTATCAGGAGGCGGTTGGGCCAGCCGATCGGCACGTCCGGGCCGAACCCGGCTTGACCTTGCAACATGAGGGGCATCGCCAGGGAGAAGCCCAGCACTCCTACCCAGGTGAGTGCGGCAGCCCAGAGGACCGAGCGCCGTACGGAGGCCCACGCCTGGCTGCGCGACAGGCTCCAGCTGATGAACGCCGCGGCTAGCGGCACGCCGGGGATGCCGAGCATCGCGCCGAAGCCGTGAAGGCTGCCGCTGGTTGTAAGCTCGGCGGGTGTGGCCGTTATGGGGTCGGTGGTGAAGATGCCCGCGATGGTCATGCCCGCGGCGCTGATGAGCAGGAAAGCCAGGCCGATGCGTCCGCCGAGCGTGAGCACCTGCGACCGGATGGCCGCGAACAGCGCGACGCAGCCGGCCGCGAGGGAAATGAACGCCAGCGTCATCACCCAGCCGTTGGTCCCGATGCCGTACTCGCTGATCATGCGCCAGGAGGGGTCAAGCTCGGGCGTGATGAAGTGCAGAAGTGTGAGCAGGACCAGGAACAGAGCCGTTGCCCCCAGCGATATGCGCGCCGCTGCCGGCGAAATCGCTGCCGGGGCCGCGCTCCTCAGGTTTGCCGCCGATTGTGCGTCGGACTGGTTGGCTGCGATGGCGGCGTTGTCTTGCGTGATTACCTTGCTCATTTACTTTCTCCTGTTTTAGTTCTTTCTATGGGTGCCTGACTTGCCGGTTGCCGGTGCATTCAGTTCCGGCCTTTCGGGTTAGCCGCGGGCGCCGCAGCCTGGACGCGCCCGCGGCCGTAATGGGTGCCTGACCTCGTTACTTCTTTCCCTGCCCCTCGGCGAACGAGAGCCCGCGGTCCGCGAGGGCGCGGCGAATTTGCTCGATCGCCTTCGGCCCCATGCCGTGCAGCTTCTTCAGGTCGGCCTCGGTTACCGCGGCCAGCTGGTCGAGCCGCGAATATCCTGCCCCGGCGAGCGCCCGCCGCGCGGGGGCGGCAAGCCCGGCCGGGAGATCGTTGGCTATCGCGTCGCTTCGCTCAGTCGTCACTGCCGGCCTCTCAGACCTGAGCCAGGTGCTCGGCCAGCTTGTCGAGCTGCTCGTTCCAGCCCTGCTCCATGCCCTCGAGCGCGAATTCGCCCTGGGCCGTGGCCCTGGTCACGACGGCGTGTACGGTGAGCAGCGTCTTGCCGTCCACTTCCTCGAAGGTGACGGTGGTCCTGTCTTCGAGGATCGGCGCGCCCTCCACGCCGTCGAGGGCCTCCGCAGTGAACACGAGCCGCTCCGGCTCGACCACCTCGTCGAACACGCCCTTCATCGGGTAGACGACTCCGTCGGCATCCTGCATGTGGATGAGGATGGCCCCGCCGGTGCGCACGTCCATCTCGCACAGGGGGTTGGTGAAGTACTTAGGCCCCCACCACTGTGCGACGTGATTCGGATCGGTCCACACCTTGTACACGAGGTCGCGAGGCGCGTCGAGCAGGCGGGTGATATGCAGCTCGCGCTTGTCGGGCGAGAGGCGGCTGGTCCTCTCGGCGGGGTGGGGCGTGCCTGTCTGTTCGCCGGGGTTGGCTGCGGTCATTAGTATTCTCCCTCCTCTTGTTGGAGTTGCCGGAGGTACTCCTCCAGGCGGTCAAATCGCTCGTCCCAGAACCGGCGGTACTTGTCGAGCCAACCGGCGACTTCCTGCAGGGGGCCGGGGTTGAGGTAGTGCAGCTTCTCGCGCCCGACCTTGCGAGTGACTATCAATCCGGCCTCCTCCAGTATGCGCAGGTGCTTCATCACACCGTAGCGGCTCATAGGCAGCCCGGCGGCAAGCTGGGTGAGTGTAAGGCCGCCGTTTCGGGAGAGCACGTCGAGCAGATGACGGCGGTGGTGATCGGCCAACGCCTTGAACAAGTGTTCTACTGCCATGCCCTTATTATATGTGACCAAACGGTCACATGTCAAGAGGTTAGATGCGATTGAGGGTATGAATTCTCAATCGCATCTAGCCGGTGCTGCTATGCAGCAGGCGGTATGTTGTGGTTGAGGCGGAAGAGGTTGGTGGGGTCGTACTTCGCCTTGATCTGCCGCAGGCGGTCCCAGGTCGCGCCGGGGTAGGCCTCGCGCAGGCGTGCCTCGCCCTCATCGCCCAGGAAGTTGACGTACACTCCCGTGGTGTCCTTACGCAGCGCTTCCATGAGCGCCCCGGCCCACTTCTCGTGTACCGGCGCTTCGGCCGGGTCCTTGTACAGAGCGGCCACGTTGGCCATGATCTTGCGCCCGCGGTGCGCGTAGGCGGTGGCGTCGGCGGGCACGCGGTCGATCGCGCCGCCGAGCACCCGAAGCTGCACGACCGACATCATGGCGGTCGAAGCCTTGAGGTTCTCCACGATCATCTCGGCCGTGCCGAGGTCGAAGGTGTCGAGGAAGAGCGAGCGCACGCCGCCGGTGGGGTGGTAGCCCTCCTCGTCGGGCGGGTAGATCTCGGGGTAGGCCATGGGGCGCACCATGTCGGCGATAGGTGTCGCGAGCGCACGCAGCCGGTCAACGGCCCGCTGCCCGTCGTCAAGCTCGCCCGCGTAGGCCACCATCGCCATGACTGCAAGCTTGCCGTGGTGCTCGGCGGGCACGAACGGCATGGGCGGCGTGGGCATCACGTTGGCGATCACCGAAAGCTCCTCAGGCGCGGAGTCGGCCTCGGCTATGAACCGGGCGATCACCTCCGGGGTGGCGGGGAGCAGCAGCATGCCGCCCACGATCGTGCCGACCTCGTGAAGCTTATACTTGAAGCGCGTTACCACGCCGAAGTTGCCGCCGCCTCCGCAGATGGCCCAGAACAGGTCAGGGTGGTTCTCGGCGTCTACCTGGAGCAAGCGGCCGTCGGCGGTCACGATCTCGGCGGCCAGCACCGAGTCGATGGTCAGGCCGTGCTTGCGCGAGAGGTAGCCGACCCCGCCGCCGGTGGTGATGCCGCCGATACCGACCGAGCCGGTATCGCCGAACCCGACGGCAAGACCGTACTGCGCGGTTGCCTTTGTAAGCTCGCCGGCGGTCAGGCCGGTCTCGGCCCACACGGTACGCGCCTCGACGTCGATGTCCAGCCCTTTCATGTCGACGAGGTCGAGCACGATGCCCCCCTCGGACACGCTGAAGCCTAGCAGGCTGTGGCCGCCGCTGCGCACGGCAAGCTCGGACCCTGTCTCGCGGGCCAGCAGCACGACGCGGGATACGTCGGCTGCATGGGCGGGGCGGACGATGACCGCGGGCCTGCGGTCGATACCGCCGTAGAACACGGTGCGCGCCTTGTCGTACTCGGGATCTTCCGGCCCGATCACTTTGCCGTCAATGGCGCTGCGCAGCTTCTTGACAGATATGGTTGCCGTGTTGTCTTCTACCTGGGTGGGAAAGTCATACTTTGTCACGTCGGTCTCCTTCTTATGTCTCTCCTGTGTGTTGCGCGTCCGGCCGGGGATTGCGGGATTGTGTCCCGGGCGCCGGGCTAGTTCGGCGGTATGCCCCGGGACACGTTCGGGCCGGGTTGCGTGTGATGCTTGTTAGAAGCGCCGTCATGTCCGGCTGAACGCTTCTCCTTTGCCAAATCCGAAGGCGGTCGCGGGGGCCGCTTCGCATACCTCGATAGAGGTGCAGGATCGCGCCCCCGGCGGGGCAGGCCGCACTAGGCGGCGCTGCCTTCCTCTTCCAGCTCCATGTCAAGCTCGATGACGTTGTCCTCGCGGGCTTGCACGTCCGTCTGCTCCTCGTGCGGCGAGCCGGAGGGGATGTTTCGCAGCACCGTCAGCCCGACGATCGCGGCGATTATCGCGATTGCCGCGGCGATCCCGGCGACCGTATGCATGCCCTGGACGAACGAGGCGCGGGCCACATCGAGCAGCGCCGAGCCTATCTCGCCGGGCAGCTGAGCCGCCACGCCCACCGCGCCGCCCAGCGTGTCGCGAGCTACGTCGGCGGCCTCGGCGGGGATGCCCTGCGGGAGGCCGTCGGCCAGGCCGCCCCGGTACACTGCCGTGCCGATGCTGCCCAGGATCGATATGCCGAGCGCACCGCCAAACTCAGCGCCCGTCTCCGAGATGCCGGAGGCCGCGCCCGCACGCTCGGGGGGCGCGCTGCCGACGATCAACTCGGTCGTCAGGTTGAACATGGGCGAAAGCGCCAGCGAGATGACGACCGATGCCGCCACCAGCACGCCCAGGCCCGACGACCCATCTGCCAGGAAGAGCATCCCGAGCCCCACGGCGGTAATTCCGAAGCTCGTGCCGAGCACCACCGCCGGGCGGAACCTGTACATGAATCTGGGGGCCACGTTGGAGCCTACGATGAACCCGATGGCCGAGGGCACCGACCACAGTCCCGCCTCGAGAGGCGACAGCCCAAGCACCAGCTGGAGGTACTGCGCGATGAACAGGAAGTACCCCGTCACGACGAAGATACCGAGCACGTTGGTGGCGAGCGCCGCGCTGAACGAGGGTATGCGGAACAGGCTCACGTCGACCATAGGGTCGGCCAGCCTGCGCTGGCGCACCACGAACAGGAAGCCGACCACGAGGCCCAGCAGGATAGACACCGCGGGCGTCAGGCCGAAACCGTCCTGCGCAGTCTCCTTGAGGCCGTAGACCACGCCCAGCACGGCCACGAGCGACATGGCGGCGCTGATCAGGTCGAGCCGCCCGGCGTTCGGGTCGCGGAACTCGGGGAGCACGCGGGGGCCAACGATGAGCAGCAGGGCCATCACGGGCAGGGCCAGCAGGAAGACCGAGCCCCACCAGAAGTACTCAAGCAGCACGCCGCCCATCACCGGGCCGATGGCGCCGCCCGCCGAGAAGGCAGATATCCACACGCCGATAGCGACGGAGCGCTCGCGCGGGTCGCGGAACATGTTGAAGATGAGCGACAGGGTGGACGGGGCGAGGGTCGCTCCGGCCAGGCCCATGAGGGCGCGGGCGGCGATGAGCATCTCGGCGCTCACGGAAAGAGCGGCGATGACTGATGTGACGCTGAATGCCGCGGCGCCTATCAGCAGGAGCTTGCGGCGGCCGATGCGGTCGCCCAGGGTGCCCATGGTGATAAGCGCACCGGCGACGAGGAAGCCGTAGATATCGATGATCCAGAGTAGCTGTGCGCTCGTGGGCTTCAAGTCTGCGCTCAAGCTAGGGACTGCAAGGTGCAGCACGGTCAGGTCCATGGCGTAGACCAGGCTGCCGAGGGCCAGTGCGATCAATCCAATCCATTCGCGGCGGGTGGCCCTGGGGGCCTCAACTGGGGACGTAACGGTCTCGGGTCTCATTCTCTCTAGTCTCCTCTTAAACCAAAGTTCAGTGTCTCATTCTCAAAAATGGGCGCTTGCCTATCCTCGCATTTTCCGACACATTTCGCGTGGGTTAGATGGGGTAAATCGAATCGGTCGGGGGGTCTAGGTCTATGGTCCCAATTAGTGCCGCTAGTCAGTCTCTGCGGGGAGCCGCTACGCGGCACGAGCGAGGTGGTAGGTATGGGATGGTAATGGGAGCGCGGGGGAGAAATCGGAAGGCATCCGGCTGGGGTTTGGTCAAGTAAGGATGCCGAACGCCGCGGCGCACGAAGAAAGCCCGGCAGCTAAAGCCGCGGGCTACACTTACCGGGTCGGGCCTGCGCTGGACTGTCTCTCCGCAAGGCTGTGCCGGGCAGTCCGTAGAACGCCCCTCGCAGACAAATCCCAACGTCAGGGGCATTGGAGAAGAAGTGGCGCATAACTTCTTCTCCAGCCTCGATACGCCCCCACCTTCCTGAATGTCCAGCCGTGGGGCAGTCCGCACAACGCTTGATCAGGTAATGGCGTCGCCCATACAACGCCCGGCGGCTAAAGCTGCGGGCTACGTTTGAGCGAAGGCGCCGCAGGGCGCCTTCCTTCTCCCCGGCATCCCGCCTGTTCCCCGGCTTTCCCCCAGCGCATATTCGATGGCCTCCTCCATCCTCATGTCGTGTCCCTCGCCAAATGCCTTTTGCCAGGCCTCTTCCCCAAGCTTCTCGCGCACAAACTCTTTGCTGTTGCCTAGGGCTGCGCTGAATTGCTGGTACGGTGGTATGCCTAAGCTGCGTTCGAAGGCGTCTAGAGCGCCAAACAGCTTCGCGGCCTGTTCGTGATGACCTTCAGCCCCGGCAACCTGTGCTAGACCGCCTAGCATTACAGTGATGGCGGCTTTGGCGGCCAGCTCCTGGGCGCACATCAGGGCCGATTCGAACAGGTCATGGGCACGTCTGTAATCACCGCGAGCATAGGCTATCTGCCCCAGGTAGTAGTTTGCAGTACCTATACCAGTCGGTGAACCGGTTTCGTGACTCAGGTCCAAGCTTTGTGCGATCAGGACTTCAGCGCTATCGTACCTTCCACTGTTGTATTCTGCCCACGCCAGGTTCAGCAGCAGCAGGGCTGTCGCACCTTTGTCTCCTAGCTCTCGCAACAGAGCCAGGCTCTCTTGTTGCAGCTCCAATACGCGATCCTGCTCTCCGAGGCGCATCAACGCGCCTGAAAGAGCATCGCTTGCGGCAGCTATTCGCCTCTTGGCACCTAACTCTCTACTCGTGCTCAGTGCCGCTTCGTAGTAAGCTGCCGCTTCCCTGGCATTGCCTTGCAGACTCATAGCATTGCCCAGCCCCATCAGTGCGTATGTGGTCAGGAGTCTTTCTCCCAGACCCCTCGAGATGTCGAGGGCCTTCTGGTAATACGCAATAGATTCAGAAGCGGTGCCCAGGTGGTATGCCATTCTGCCGGCGGTGATCAGGACTTTGGCCAGCACGGAGGTCTGCGCTGATGCCTGAGGCAACCCAAGAAGCTGGGAACACCATTCACGTCCTTCGCTGTAGTAGCCTCGTATATCCCAGAAGTGAAGCAACCCTCCCGCTATCCTTAGCCCTGCTTCCACCCGGCTCGCGTTATCACCGCCCGGATCTGCTTCTCCAACACCACGACCTCCGCTAATGCTCCACTCGAGGGCG
>DASTEB010000450.1:0-11541 GCA_035710025.1 Chloroflexia bacterium | reverse complement strand
GCGTGCGCTACGAGGGCCCGGTCTACCCGGTCAACCCGCGCGAGGAGTACATCCTCGGCTACAAGGTCTACCCGAGTATTGCCGAGGTGCCCGACCCTGTCGAGCTGGCCGTGATCGTCGTGCCCGCGAAGGTGGTGGCCGAGCAGGTCGAGGCGTGCGGCAAGCGCGGGGTGAAGGGCGCGATCATCGTGAGCGGCGGCTTCCGCGAGACCGGTCCCGAGGGCGCGGCCCGCGAGGAGGAGATCAGGCGTATCGCCCGCGAGTACGGCGTGCGTGTGATCGGCCCCAACTGCATCGGCACCATTGACGCGCACACCCCGCTCAACACCACATTCGTGGTGGGCATGCCGCGGCCGGGGGATATCGCCTTCCTCTCGCAGTCGGGCGCGATGGCCGCCGCGGTGATGGACTGGGCGGCGGGATCTGGCGTGGGTTTCAGCCGGATCGTCAGCCTGGGCAACATGGTCGACGTGACCACCGGGGAGATGCTGGCGCAGATCGGGGCCGACGGGCGCACCCGAGTCGTCACTGGCTACATGGAGGGCGTGGAGGATGGGCGCACTTTCGTGCGGGAGGCCGGGCGCGTGTCGCGAGAAATGCCTGTCGTGTTCCTCAAAGGGGGCAGGGGCACGAGCGGCGCCAAGGCCATCACCAGCCACACCGGCGCGATGGCGGGCGACCTCGAGGCCTACCGGGCGGCTTTTCGGCGGGCCGGGGTGCTGTGGGCCAACACGATGGAGGACCTGTTCGACTGGGGCCGCGCACTCGCGTGGCAGCCGCTACCTCGGGGCAACCGCGTTGCCATCCTGACCAACGCCGGCGGCCCTGCCATCCTTGCGGCCGACGCGCTGGAGGAAGCAGGGATGCGGCTCGCCCCGCTCACGCCCGACACGAAGGCGTTCCTGCGCCGCCGCGTGTTTGCCGCCGCCAGCGTGGAGAACCCGGTGGATGTACTCGCCGGAGCCGGGCCTGCCACCTACGCCGTGTGCCTCGACGCGCTGCTGACCGACGAGACGGTGGACGCAGTGGTGGTCATCCAGGCCCCGCAGGACTGGTTCAAGCCCGCCAGCCTGGCCGAGGTGGTGGGCGAGGTGGCGAACAGCCCGCTCGGCCAGCAAAAGCCGGTGCTCACCGCGATCATGGGCGTGGCGACAGCGAGCGACGCCACCCAGATACTGCACGCACGCCGCATCCCCAACTACCAGTTCCCCGAGCGCGTGGGCAGCACGCTCGCCGCGATGTGGCAGCGCTGCACCTGGCTGGACCAGGCCGGGGCCGAGCCGCCGCCCGAGCGCCCCGGCGGCATCTCGGCGGACGACGCACGCAGGGCTGTCGAGGCCGCGCAGGGCTGGCTCGCGCCCGACCGCACCGAGGCGCTGCTGCGCGCCTACGGCATCCCCGTACCGGGCAGCGGGCTTGCGCCGGACGTTGAGGGCGCTGTTGTCCTGGCGGACAAGTTGGGCTATCCGGTCGCGCTGAAGCTGGCGGCCGAGGGCGTGACGCACAAGACCGAGGTGGGCGGCGTGGCGCTCAACATCCGTTCAGCCGAGCAGATGCGCGCCGAGTGGGACGCCATGATGCGCCGCGCGGCCGAGCGCGACCCGGGTGCCGTGGTACAGGGCGGCTACGTACAGCAGATGCTGAGGGGTGCGGTCGAGCTGATCGTGGGCGTGGTGCGCGACCCGCAATTCGGCCCGCTGGTCATGGCTGGCACCGGCGGCACCCGTGTCGAAGTAACTCGCGACGTGGCGTTCGACCTCGCCCCTCTCTCAGGGAGACAGGCGAGCGACCTGCTTGAGCAGACCTCGGCCGGGAAGATGCTGGAGGGGTTCCGGGGCGCGCCGCCCGCCGACCGCGACGCTGCCGTAGACGTGATCGTGCGGCTCGCGCAGATCATGCTCGACGTGCCGGAGATCGCCGAGATCGAGATCAACCCGCTGATGGTCATGCCTCAGGGCGAGGGCGCGGCAGCCGTGGACGCACGGGTGCGCGTGGCAGAGGCAGCCGCCGCACCGCCCCAGGCGGCCGCCCGCACCTGAGCGCGACCCCATCCCCTCCACCGAGATATTCACCAATCCGTTACTCGCGGGTACCTGCCGTTACACCCCGGGCGGGTATGCTGAGAATGGCGGATTCCGCCTGCCGGCCGTAGGGCCGTTCCTCACCGGGCTACCTGCCAGATGCAACGCGGCCCGCTCCGGGCATTGTGACCGGCACAATCCGGTGTGTGCCGCTCGCCTGCCGGCCCCTGCCGCTCCCACAAGCCCCACACATCGCGACCGCCGCTCCGCTCATACGCGCCCCGGCTCCGGGCAGAGCGCGAACGTGAGTATCTCGCCCCTGCTGCGCCCCGACGCGAATGGAGGATATGAGCCATGAAAGCATACACCGCTGAACCTGAGCCTGTCGTTACCGGCCCGCCCCACGCGGCCCCTCCCGGCGTCGAGGGCGATAGAAATGCGGTCACGGCCGACGCCGCAAGAGCGGCACAGCGAAGGACCGACCGCCTGCTGCTGCTCGTGCTCGGCGGGGTGGTCGCGCTGCTCGTGATCGCCGGTTTCGGCGTGGTGCTGCTCAGGCAGCCTGTGCCCCTGCTGCCGGCCGATACGCCCGGCGGCACGGTGCAGCGCTTTCTCACCGCCATCGAGAATGAGAGCTACGACGAGGCCTACAACTACCTGAGCGAGAGGATGGTCAACAAGCCGAGCCGCGAGGAGTTCGTGCAGTTCCACCTGCAGTCGTTCTACTTCAACCCCGCCGGAGAGAGGCGCCGGATCGGCGAGGAGACCATCTACGGCGAATCGGCCACAGTGCAGGTGATCGTCAGTGAGTTCCACGTATCGCCCGGGCCGTTCGGCGGCAGCGGCGAGTATTCCTACACCGAAGCATTTACCCTGAGGCTGGACGACGGCGCCTGGCTGATCAGCGGTCTTCCGTGGCGCTATCACGGGTCGTATTGATGCGTGCCCGCAAGGCATAGCGTTGGAAGG
The DNA here is from genome assembly GCA_035710025.1 of Chloroflexia bacterium. Lineage (GTDB taxonomy): Bacteria > Chloroflexota > Chloroflexia > QHBQ01 > JADMIH01 > JADMIH01. Next base: position 8,551 of record DASTEB010000450.1, on the reverse strand, counting down.
AGGCGCGAGATGAGGGTTGTCAAACAGATCTACATCTATGTGCTGACCTATGCCAGCCTCACGATGGCTCTGTGGGGCGCGGTGCGCATAGGCAGGCTTCTGGTCGACCTGCTCATACAGGCCGACCCCACCCGGCAGGTCGAGGGCATCTACCTGCGCGACGCGTTCAGCGTGTCGGGAGCGATGATGCTGGTCGGCGTGCTGGTGTGGGCGGTACACTGGTGGCTCGCGCAGCGCAGCGTCAACGCGCCCGGCCCTGAGGCCGTGCAGGAGCGGCAGTCGCCGTTCCGCAAGCTCCTTATCTATGCCGTGCTGTTCACCGCCGGCTGGCAGATCACCATCGCGTCGGCCACGTTCATTATCGAGGTGCTGCGCTCCCTGCCCGGCGAGCTGGGCAGCGTCTCGATGCGCGGCACGATCGCGTATGCCCTGCCGACCATGGTGATCTACGCGCTGGCATGGTGGTTCTACTGGCGGGTGCGGAGGGCCGACAACGAGGTAGCGCCGGAGGCAGGCCCGGCAGCCACGGTGAAGCGATGGTACTTCTACCTGGCGAGCTTTGCCGGCCTGTCGGTGACGATGTTCATGCTGTCCGACCTGGCCCGGTTCGTCTGGCGCACCATCGCCTCTGAGGACCGCCCGTGGCTGGTGGGCGGCGGCTGGGTGCCCGAGGCCGTGGCCGTAAGCGTGGGCGCGGCGCTGGCCGCCGGCACGGTCTGGCTGCTGCACTGGACGGCCGTTCAGCGCATGACCGCCGAGTCGGCCGACGAGCGGCACTCGCTCCTGCGCAAGGTGTATCTGTACGGCGCGGTCCTGCAGACGGCGGCGGTGGCGCTGACGACCGTCACGATGTTCGCGTACAACGTCATCCGTGTGTGGCTCGGCAACGATCTGTTCCCGGCCGAGGGCGAGTCGCTCCTGTCGGCGGTGGCCTCGCCCCTGGCGACGGCGCTCGTGTACGGCGTGTTCTGGGCGTACCACTGGCTGACGCTGCGGGCGGAAAGCAGGGCCGCGGCTGACGAGCCTCGGCTGCAGTTGGCGTTGCGCGGCGCGTACACCTACCCGGTCGTGGTGGTGGGCCTGGCTACCCTCGCCACGGGGATGTCGGCGCTCCTCAGGCACCTGTTGGACCTGGCATTCCGCGGCGCGGCCACCACAAGCGTGGGCAACCAGGTCTGGGCCGACCAGATCAGCTTCTTCGCCGCGACCCTGCTGGTGGGCGCGGCGGCCTGGGGCGTATCGTGGGTGCTGCTGCAGCGCACCGCGCTGTCGCCCGAGGGCGTCGACATGAGGCAGTCGCTGGCGAGGCGCGTGTACCTGTACGGGGTGCTGCTGGCCTGCTCGATTGCCCTGCTGGTGAGCGGCTTCTGGCTGGTCTACTGGCTGTTCCGCCACGTGGGCGACACGATCACCGGGTCTCTCATAAGCGATATAACCTGGCCGGCCGGCGTGCTTATCACCGCGGGCGCGCTGCTCACGTATCACGCCCTGACGCTGCGAGCCGACCAGCGGGCCAAGGCGCTCATGCCGGCGCCGACTCCCGCGCCTGCGGTTGTGCCGGCGCCCACTCCGCCCGTCCCGCCGCTCCCGGCCACCCTGGTGCTCATCAGGACGTCCGACCTCGGCCTGGCGAACGCGGCTATCGAGGCCGTGCGGAGCACGGTGGGCGAGCACGCCGAGGTGGAGGTGCTTGCCGCGCCGGGCGTGACAGCGGCCGAATTGAGCGGCTGGCTGGCGCGGCGCGCAGAGGGAGCGCAGCAATCCGCCCCGGATGCGACCCCGGTCGAGAGCGACACAGCCGTCGAGAAGGGCACGTTGCTCTAGCCGGGTACATTACCCAGGCGTTGGCGGCGCGCACTGCCCGTGCCCCAACGCCGCAAGACCGTGCCGTCCCCTCGCGAGCGGCGCGGTCTTTTTCTGTCTGTGCGCTCCTCCTTGACAACTCACGTTAGTTACGTTATAATGATCCTGGCCCTTGATACCGGGCACGGATATATGCCGCCGGACGTATGCTCGGCGGTTAGAAAGCTGCGTACAGGAAAGAAGGTAAACAGAATGGCACTTTTTGGTGAGAAGCTCACACGGGAGATAACCACCCTTGTCGAGCGGCGGCACCGCGAGATCGGCACGGCGCTGGGCGCACAGGCAGCAACCCCAGGCCGTGACGAGCAGACCCCGCTGCAGCGCGACCTCAAGCTGCTGATCGCGGTGGCGAATGGCGAGCTAAACAGGTCCGACGCGGGCGTGCGCCGGGTCGAGCTTGCGCTGGGGCGGGTGACAGATCTGCTGCTGGGCAACGCGCTGCATCTCAACGCGCCCATCCCCGACGACTTCTGGGCGACCGATATCGGCACGCTGGTGTCGCGGGTGCGCTGGTGGATCTCTATCGACGACCTTATCACGATTAGCAACGCTGCCGCGCTGGCGTTCGGCGAGAACAACCAGGCCAATCGGATGCGCATCTCGCGGGCGATCGATAACGGCCTGCTGGAGTGGGTGCCCGACCCCTCGGTTGCCAACCCCCAGCAGAACAGGCGGGTGCTCCGCCCCCAGGTGGAGCGCCTGCGCGACCTCAGCCGCTTGCCTGAGTAGGCTACTGGCTCCAGGCGCAATATGGGAGTGCGGGCGCATCCGTTGCTTGAACGATGCGCCCGCACCGCGCCCGGCGGGTAACGATCCCGAAGCCCGCCGCGCCCGCAGAACGCCCGGCGAATGAATTCGCGGGCTACACCTACGAAGTCCGGCCTGCGCCGGACTCCTTCTCTCGGACGTTGTCTCCGACAACCGGCACAATCTCACCTGTAGGTGGCCGGCGCGTGAGCGCCCGACCGTAAGCCCCCTTCGAGGGCTCGTTTCGGGGTTTGGTGAGTGGGTCTGCCTGCTTCGAGAAGGTGTTCTGGGCTACTATCCTTCGCCCGCCTGCGCGGGCTTTGGGCTAGGTCAGATGCTATGCGAGGGCGCCCAGCCTAGCACCTCCCTCGCGGCAGCGCTGCTGCACCGAAACGAGGGCGGGCAGGGGCGCGAAGGGTCGCGCTCGGGCAGGGGCACGCCAACCAGCGCGGCGAGCCTGTCGAGGTAGTCGCCCTGGCGGATTGGCTCGTCGTTCACGTTGAAGATCGAGCCACCGGGCGCGTGATCGAGCGCCAGCGCGACGGCAGAGGCCATGTCGGCGGGGTGAACGGGCGAGATGTAGTAATTGCCGTCGCAGGGCACGCGCTCGGTGCCGGCACGCAGGCGCTCGATGGTGCCGTCCTGCGCGGTGCCCGGGCCCTGGAACGACCCGCCACGGAGGATGCACCACGCGAGCCTTTCGGGCGGGACGGCCCGCACCATCCCCTCCATCTCGATCACCGGACGGCACACGGACGCGCGCTCAGGCGAAGTGTCGAGAAGCGTGCTCTCGTCGAGCAGGCGGTCGCCACCGTCCACGTAGGCCATGACGATGCTCTGCTGCACGTAGCGCTCCACTCCCGCCGCGAGCGCCGCATCGAGCAGGGCCTGGGTGCCGTCAGTGCGCAGGCGGGTGTTGGCCTCCCACGCGCCGGGCGCGCCAAAGTCGCGGGGGATTGCCGTGGCGATATGCACGGCAGCCTGGCAGCCCGCCATCAACTCGGGCAGTTGCGCCTGGGTTTCGGGGGAGAGCAGATCGCCTGTGTGTAGCTCGACGCCCGCGTCCGCGAGCGCCCGCGCCTTCTCCGGCGAGCGCACAGGCGCCACCACCGTGTGGCCCTGCCGCAATAGCAGCGGCACCAGCTCCCGCCCGAGCACGCCCGTCGCCCCGAACACGATCACTCTCATGGTCAGCCGGTAACCTCCGAATAGAGCGAAGCGAAGCGGCGCCCAGGGGCAAGCGCCGCCGTGTACGCTCTGTTATATCACGTGCCGGGGGCTACAGGCTCGCGCTGTGGCTCTTCGGCGGGTTCCTGGGTGGGTTCCTCGGCGGGCTGTTCTTGCGCTTGCGGTTGGGGTTGTGGAGCGTGAGGTTGCTCGCGGCGGGCGTGTTTGCGGATGCCGGGCAGGGTCACGCGGAAGGTCGCGCCTTCGCCGGGGCCCGACTCGGCGGCGATGGTGCCCGAGTGAGCCTCCACGATAGCCCGGGCGATGGCCAGGCCCAGGCCGGTGTTGCCGGTGGCGCGGGCGCGGGAGGCGTCGCCCCGGTAGAAGCGGTCGAAGATGTGCGGGAGGTCCTTCGGGTCGATGCCGGGGCCGGTGTCGCGCACCTCTATGCGCACCTCGCCGCGGCCCGGGTCGTCCACGGCCGACACGGTGATCTCGCCGCCTTGCGGGGTGTGGCGGATGGCGTTGTCCACCAGGTTGAGCATCACCTGCTTTAGGCGGTCGGGCTCGCCGTTCACCGGGGCGGGACCGGGGCAGATGGTCGCCAGGTGTATCTCTTTGGCCTCGGCCAGAGGGCGCATCTGCTCGGCCACCTCGACCGCCAGTTTGCCCGCGTCAAGCTGCGTGAGGCGCACGGGGGTGGTGTTGTCCAGGCGCGACAGGGTGAGCAGGTCGGCCACGAGCCTGCCCAGGCGGCGCAGCTCGCCGTGCATCGAGCGGGCGGCGCGCTGCACCACGTTGGGATCGCCCTGGTCGGCGCCCATGAGCAGCATCTCGCTCATCCCTTCGAGCGAGGTAAGGGGCGTGCGCAGCTCGTGCGAGGCGTCGGCCACGAAGCGCCGCTGCGCCGTGAGCGACGCGCCCAGACGGTCCACCATGTGGTCGAACGCCGAGCCGAGCCGGGCCACCTCGTTACGGCCGGGCGGCAGGTGCAGCCTGCGGTCGAGATCGCCCGCGGCGATGTCCTCGGCGGCGCGCACCATGCGGTCGAGCGGGCGCAATATCACGCGGGTGAGCGCAAGCCCGGCCACCACGCCTATGGCCGTGCCCACCACGATGCCAAGCAGGATATAGAAGCGCAGCTGGTTCAGCACCGCGTCGGCTGCGCCGAGCGAGGTCACCTGCTGCAGGTACAGCGTCGCGAGGACCGAGCCGTCGCGGCCCCTCACCACGAGGGGCGTGAGCACGACAAGCTGCCGCTCCTCGCCCGAGGTAGCGTCGATCCACTGGTAGGCCGCACCGCCGGCCACCTGCTCCGTCCAACCGGCGAGCAGCGCCGGGATCTGCGTCAGCCCGTAGTCCTCGTAATTCTCCGTGGCGTCGAGCACCTGCCCATTCTCAGCCAGCACCGCGACGACCTGTGAGCGGCCAAGCTCGCGCACGAGTTGGATGGCCGTCTGCTCGGCGGTAGACAATTCGCCCTGGTACTCGCCCGGGCGTGGGGGCAGCGTGCGCACAATCTGCGGGCGCGTGAGGCGGTCGAGCCGCTCGGCGGTGTTCTGCACCAGGAAGCCCTCAAGCTGCCCGTACAGCGCCCAGCCGAGCAGGGCCAGGATGGTGGCGAACAGCAGCGCGTAGAGCAGGCTGAGTTGCAGCCCGACCGGCACGCTCCACACGAGGTTGCGCGCACGCTTTGCTGTGTTGGCGGGTGTATCAGCCAAGGTCGTCGGGTGGCTCCAGCCCGTAGCCGATGCCGCGCACCGAGCGGATCAGGTTGCGCTCCTCGTCGCCCAGCTTCTGGCGCAGGTGGCGAATGTGCACGTCGATCACGTTAGTGTCGCCCAGGTAGTCGTAGCCCCACACGCGGTTGAGGATGACGTCGCGGGTGAACACCTGGCGCGGGTGGCTGAGGAACAGCTCAAGCATGTCGAACTCGCGCGGCGTAAGCTCGACCGCCCGGCCGCCGCGAGTGACCTTGCGCGTCTGCCTGTCGAGCACCACGTCGCCGATGCGCAGGGTCTGCTGCAGGTCGATGCCCTTGCGGCGCAGGATGGCGCGGGCGCGGGCCATAAGCTCGCGGAAGGCGAACGGCTTGATCAGGTAGTCGTCGGCACCGGCCTCCAGCCCTATGATGCGATCGTCCACCTCGCCGCGGGCTGTAAGCATGAGGATGCCGGCATTGCCCTGGGCGCGCAGGCGCTTGCACACCTCTACCCCGTCTATGCCGGGCAGCATCACGTCGAGCACCACCAGGTCGGGCTTCCTGTCTCGGGCCACTTCAAGCGCCTCGAACCCGGTGCGCGCCACGCTCACCTCGAAGCCCTCATAGTTGAGGCCCATGGTGAGCATCTCGATAATGAGCGGCTCGTCGTCCACCACGAGCACGCGGGCGGCGCGCTCGCGCTCTTCGCTGCCGTTGAGGGAGGGTGTGCGGTATGTATCACCAATCATCTTTATGTTTTCCTGCGTTATCTTTGCGGTGTTAATATCAGGCCCGAGAGTGTGCCTTCCAGTGGGTTGCTGCCCTCGCGCTACTTTCAGTGTACGGGTCGCAGGTTAAAGGAGGAGAAGAGAAAAATTAAGGTTTGGTTAAGATGAAGGATAACAAAAGACCCCCACACACAATGCGGAGCAGAAGCCGCGAAACGAATGGAGGCAGTATCGTCAGTGGGGCCGATTGCTCTCAAAATGCGAGACGATTCTCCGATTGATGTCGTCCATGTTTGGGTAGGGAAACACGTGACCCACCCCCTTTAGCCATAGCCCCTGTGCATTCGGCATTACTTCGACGAGCTTCTTACCGTGCTCGGCCGGGTTCACCTGGTCAGCCGTTCCATGAATAACCAGCGTCGGTATGTGGAGTGTTGCCAGCTTATCGTACCGCGAGCCCGAAGCATTGACCGCGGCCAGATGCTGGAATATCGCCTTAAAGTTGGTGCCGCGTCGTTTCCGGACTTGATACACAACTACCTCGGCCATTTCTCTGATGTCCAATCCCTCGCGGCCCACCATCACGATCATCTTGGCGATGCGCTCCTTGATGAGGTTGGCCTCACCACCCATCAGGCGGTATTTCAATAGCGGAAGCCCTTTTGCCAGGCTGCTAATGAAGTAGGCTGACGTCAGACTGGGGAGAGTAGGGTCTGCGATAAAGCCCGAAGTAGACATGAGTGTCAGGGACGCAACTCTGCCAGGGTAATTGGCCGCTAACTCCTGCGCTACCATCCCTCCCAGCGAAAGCCCTACGACATGGACCTCCCGGACCCCCAATGCATCCAACACCGCGACGGCATCGCCCGCCATATCCGCCAGCGTATAGGGGTGCTTCCTATCCCAATTCTCCACCCAGTCAGATAGCCCCGTCCCCCTGTGGTCGTAGCGGATTACCTGATAGCCTGCATCAACCAATGCTCTAACGAATGCCGGAGGCCAGTCCAGAGCGCTGCCCGCGGTCGACATTATCAGCAAGGCGGCCCCCTTCGATGAACCCTCCGGACGAATGCTCTCGTACCAGATGCGTAGGCCACCCGACGACGCGTAGCCCGTCTGACCGCGAACAAGCTCGGGAAGCTCTCCATAGAGAACGCTCTTGATGATACCATCCGTTTCCGGTGGTAGCTTTGGCCAGGAAGTTAAGACGTAGACGACAAGGGCTGCCAGCAGCAAAAGGACCGCGATAATCCAGGGCATTCTCTCTCTACCCCGTCCAAGGTTGCTGTAATTCTACAGCAATGGCCGGGTTCTGACAGACACAAAAGACCCCTACCCACACAACGCGGGCAGGGGTCTCTTCGTGTGAGGCCGGGGTGTTTACGGGAAGTTGGGCGCCGGTACCGTGACGGGCGCGCCGGAGGTGCCCGGCGACGTGGCCGCACGCTGCACGCCGGTCGCTACCTCGGCCAGAGCGTTGGCGATTTTGGCTGAGGCCCCGGCGTCGGCGTAGTTGCCGGCCTGGTAGGCGTCGTAGGCTGCCCGGTAGGCGGCCTGCGCGTCGGTCAGCCAGGCGCCCGCGTCGGCGGTGCCCGCGACCACGGCCCCAACGCCCACAAGGCGGTTGTAGGTCTGGGCGAGCAGGCGGCTGGCCTGGGCCTGGGTGATGTTGGCAGCGTCAGCGATGCCCCTGCCGATGCCGTGGCCTATACCCTTGCCGCCCCTCATGGGGCGCTGGCTGTAGGAGGGCAGCTGGTCGGCGCCAAGCTCCTGGGCGATGTCGGTGTAAGCGGCCGAGGCTGCTATCGACGCAGCCTTCGCGTAGGCGACTGCCTGCTCGTAGTTGGACGCGCCGCTTGCGGCCTCGGCGTCGTCGAGCAGCGACTCCGCCCCGCTCACCCAGCGCTGTGCGCTCGCAGTGTCCATCTTGCCGTTGGCGAACGCCAGGTCGGCCTTCACAAGGTCGATCAGGCCGGTCGTGCTGCTGATGGCGCGGGTAGCGGTATCGGCGGTAGCCTCGCGGCCGAAGCCGCCTCGGCCCATGTCGCCGTGGCCGCCCCTGCCGCCCCTGTGCATGCCGCCGAAGGGCCTGTCGCCCCGCGGGTCGCCCACGCCCGGGGTCTTTTGCGCCGAGGGCGTCTGGGCCGCCCTAGCCGTGGCCGTCGCGGCGGGGGTCTGGGCGGGCGTCTGAGCGCCTGCCTGCGTGGGGCCGGCCGCGCTGCCCAGCAGCACGCCCAGGCCCAGCAGCCCGGCGGCCATGGTTGATCCAATAAGCACCTTAAGCTTCATTCTGTGGTTCTCCTCATAAGACGGTGTATGCCGTATCCGTAGCGGACCGCGCGCG
>DASTEB010000449.1:0-3983 GCA_035710025.1 Chloroflexia bacterium | reverse complement strand
CAACTTGGCAAGGCGCATCAGGCGGGCGGTACACTCGCGCACCTGGCTCACCGACCCCGCGGCCGAAGAGAGGTCGGGCAGGAACATCGTCTGAATCGAGTCGATGACTACCAGGCCGGGCTGGGTGGCGTCGATGTGGGCAAGCACCGCGTCGAGGTCGGTCTCGGCCAGCAGCAGCAGCCCCTCGGGGTTGATGTTGAGGCGAGTAGCGCGCAGCTTGATCTGTTGCGGGCTTTCCTCGCCGGATACGTACAGTACCGACTTGTCACCCCAAAGGGCAAGCTCGGCAGCGGTCTGCAGCAGTTGCGTCGACTTGCCCACGCCCGGTTCCCCGCCGATCAACACGAGCGAGCCCTGCACGATGCCCCCGCCGAGCACGCGATTGAACTCCTCGCCGGGCACGCGGATGCGGGCGAAGTCGTCGTTGCGCACCTGGGTGATGGGGGTGGGCCTGCTGCCCGACCCTTCCGCGCGGGCCGACGACAGGGGCGATGCGGGGGCGGCGGTGCTGGTCACCTGCTCGACGAAGGTGTTCCACTCGCCGCAATCAGGGCAGCGGCCCGTCCACTTGGGCTGCTCGCTGCCGCACTGCTGGCAGACGAAGATGGTGCGCGACTTCGATTTTGGGGGCATGGCTGTTTCTCTCTTTCTCTGGCTCTAAGACAATCCCAACCCTATATTTTACCACTCTGAGTGGCCCGAGCGCCCGTTTCGACGCCCGCGCTCCGGGCCGCGGCGGGCAGCATCTCGGGCACCGCGGAACGCGCAAGCTCGCGCTGCCGCTGCATCACCAGGACGAAGTAGCCCACGAACAGCGCCACATTCACCGCCGCGAGCAGCACGGACGTGTCGAAGTCCCAAAGCATCCGGCTGAACGGCAGGGTGCGCCCGTCTATCCCGTAGAACAGGAACAGATTGACGTTGGCCGCGAGCGCCCACGTGACGAACACGGGCACATAGCGCGCATTCACGTGGGCCAGCACAGCCGCCAGGAGCACAGCAGGGAAGAGGTGGTTCTCGTGCGCCCCGGTGCCCAGCGTGAAGTACGTCAGGTAGCCCAGCAGCAGGAACAGCATCAGGTTTTCGAACGTCTTCTCGGCCCGGAACCACAGCACGAGCACAGCCGCCATCGCGGCCCAGAACACCACCCGCGTTAGCCCGGTGAAGATGTCCTGGTCCACCATCACGGTATTGGGCATGCCGTTGAGCAGCGGGCCGTATCGGCCGGGGGCGACCACGTTGAGGAAGTAGTTGTACAGCCAGTTGAGGTTCAGCGCCTGGGCCGACAGCGGGGCCGAGCCGAGGGCATGCTGCAGCGACGCGATCACCGGCCACCCAAAGATGGCCAGTATGCCCACCCCGACGGCCGCTGCGGGCGCGAATGCCTCCACCAGCACGCGCCGCCAGGGCGCATCGCGCAGCCCGTTCAGCGACCTCGCCCGCAGGAAGTACAGGGCGAAGAAGGGCGCGAGCACCAGCGGCTGCCACTTGATCAGGCAGGCCACGGCAAACAGCACGGCGAACAACCACCACTTTTCCCTGTGCAGCGCCCACAGCGCCAGCACGAGGAACGGCGCCAAGAAGATGTCGATATAGGCCAGCGCCACGCTGCTCAGGATGAGGGCGATGCCGAGGCCGCCGGTGAGGGACCATTTGCGCGTGTACGCGAGGAACGCCGCCAGCGTGGCGAGAAACATCCCGTAGATGGCGAGCTTGATGCCGGTGCGCTCCGACACGCCGATCTTGCCCGCGGCCCGCGCGGTCAGGTCGAGCATGACGAAGGACAGCGGCGGGTAGGGGTAGCTTGCCCCGGCGGCCCTGTAGCCGCCCACCAGCCCGCTCTCCTGCGTCTGCGCGATGAAGCGTGACCAGCCCCTGGTGTCGTCGGTGCCCTTGAAGTTGAGGAAAGAGAGCGCGAAGGCGCACACCAGCAGCACGAGCAGCGCGCCCTGCCAATGGCCTCCCCTGGTCTCCATGTTGTCGCCTGCCCCGTACATTGCGCCTAATATATCACACCGTGAGTGGGCAGTAGGCAGAAGGCAGTGGGCAGTACGCAACATACTTCGCAGGTCCGATGGCGGCGTGCCGTCGGGGAGTTATACTGTGACCGTCCGCGCAGCGCGTGCGGGCGACAAGAGTGAGGTACGCCAACCAGTGATACGCTTGAGGACAAACTAGCGGCAAAGCTCCGGTAGCCGCTACATAGGTCCCGCTCGAACCCCAGCCCGGCAACCCGGCGCGGGGAGAGCGACCGCGCTTTGCCGCATCCGACCATAAGCCTCTCGGGCAGTTAGCCCGGGCAGGTCTTGTGGTTTTTTGTTTGCCCGAAACGCGGACGGCCATGTAGAGGAGAAAGGAGCTTTCCGATGTCAGCATACCGCGAGCAACACCACCGCTCTGCCGCCAGGAGCAGAGGTAACGAGAATAGAAGCGCCCACACCAGCTGGGACCCCCTGGCCCACTGGTACAACGGCTGGGTCGGCGAAGATGGGAGCGAGCACCACCGGGAGGTAGCGATACCGGCGCTCCTGTTGCTGCTCGACCCGCAGCCCGGCGAGGAGATACTTGACGTTGGAGCGGGCCAGGGCGTGCTCGCGCCGTACATCGCGGCGGCGGGGGCGCGCTACACGGGCGTAGACGCCAGCCCTCGCCTTCTGCAGATCGCCCGCCGCAGGCACATCGAACGAGCGCGCTTCGTGCAGGGAGACGCTGCCAGGCTCTCGCGCCTGCCCGAGCTGCGCGAAGCAAGCTTCGATGCCGTGGTCTTCCTGCTAAGCATCCAGGACATGGACCCGCTGGAGGACGTGCTTGCGTCGGCGGCGTGGGCGCTCAAGCCCGGCGGGCGGCTGTGCATGCTCCTTACCCACCCTGCCTTTCGCGTGCCCCGGCAAAGCGGCTGGGGCTGGGACGACGGCCGCAAGCTGCACTACCGGCGCGTGGACCGCTACCTTACCTCGCTGGCGGTGCCGATGAAGGCTGCCCCGGGCAACAAACGGTTCGTCACGCGCAGCTTCCACCGCCCCCTCGAGCGCTACGTAAACGGGCTGGGCGGAGCGGGGATGCTCATCGAGCGGATGATGGAGGTGCCCGCACACCGGGTCCACTCTCCGCCGGAGCGCAAAGACGCCGTGGACCGCGCCCGCAGGGAGATCCCCCTCTTCCTCGGGCTGCGAGCCCGCAAGGTGCCCGGCATACGGTGAAGTAGAACGGGCCGCAGAGCGCGCACCCGTTGATCCCGGCATGACGCGCCTCTGCCGCCCCTTCGGGGCTTGGGGATTATTGAGGTGGCCGCTTTCCCCGGGCTTGCGCCCCGAGGCTAAGTTCTTACGCCCCTTCAGGGCTATCTCACCCCGGCGACCACGCGGCCGGCAGGAACGCCGCCCGCCTGCCCCCATGACGCATGACGTTTGACTTCACGCATCACGCATCACGACCCGTCACGCATGATAAAATAAGCCATGGCCGCCGACGCGGTGAACACCGCACCGCCCCCTGCCGCTACTGGAGCCGCCCCGACACGTGTGCCCGGCGTAATACGCTCGGGCTGGGGGGCGCTCGCGCTGTTTGCCGTGGTGTCGGCGTTGTTCACGCTGCCGCTGGTCGGGCGGCTGCCCGATACGCTGCCCGACTGGAACGACGCCGCCGACTCGACCTGGCGCATCGGCACGATCTCGCGCAACCTGCTCACCGACCCCCTCCACCTGTACCGCACGCCCGCGCTCTACCCGCTGGACAACGCGCTTGCCCTGGACGAGCTACTGACGGGGCAGGCGTTCTTTGCCGCGCCGGTGGTGTGGCTCACGGGTAATACGGTGCTGGCGTACAACCTGCTCAACTTCCTGTCGTTCGTGCTGAGCGGGTTCGCCATGTGGCTGCTGGTGCGCCACCTGACGGGCAGCTACCTTGCCGGACTTGTAGCAGGGATGGTGTTCGCTTTCTCGCCCTGGCACTACGGGCAGTACGGGCACCTGGGCCTCGCCGCG
>DASTEB010000448.1:0-4654 GCA_035710025.1 Chloroflexia bacterium | reverse complement strand
GGTCCTGCCTATCGTCTCGCCACGCGACATGTACTATCCCGTGCTCCATTATGCGGCGCCTCTCTTGATCGGGATCGCGCTGCTGGTAAAGCGGTAACCGGTGAATGCGGTTGGAAGGAGCCACAGCCCAGTACACAACTTGCTCCCGCCCGCTGCTTATCTCATGACGATTTAATGACGATGGGCTGCTACCCTGACAGCAACCCGGACTGAGCAGGGGACGAGATGGCCGAATTCTCCGGACGATAGCGAGGCGAGTCGCGCTCTCTGTCCTTTCTGCTCAGGCTCCACTATGCGGCGCCTCTCTTGATCGGGATCGCGCTGCCGGTGACCGTGGTGGGAAGGAGCCACAGCCCAATACACAGCCTGAAGGGCCGGGTTGGGTGCCGGCCCGGAGCGTGTAGCCGGGATGTGATGTCGCCGGGCAAAAGCCCGGCCGAGTGTAGCTGATCGAAATTCCAGGAGGTTTGAAATGGTATCTATGACACTGAAAAGGCGTGAGAATACAACTGGCGAAATGCGCGCCGGCAGGCGGCAGGCGATGCGCAACTTGAAGTTGCTTGGCGCGGTATTTGTCCTGCCCTGGCTGCTCGTCGCCGCCTTCGGAGCGCGCTACGTACAAGGCTCTCCGCTGGACCAGGCCGGCCCGACCAACTTCTCTGTGGTGGTGGGGAACCCCATCTACACGGAGGAGGGCGAGAAGCCGACCTGGCAGGGCCAGAACTTCTACCCCGGCACGCTCACCATCAATGCGGGAGACAGCGTCACGTGGAAGTTCGACGCGGGCAACGAGCCTCATACCGTGACCTTCATGGGCCCGGTCACCGGCACGATAGAGAGTTTCATGCCGGACCCCGACGCGGGGCCTCCCGCGCCCGGCGCGCCCCCGAAGCTGATCGCGAACCCTCTGGTCCAACTCCCGCAGGGCACCAACAGCTATGACGGCTCAGCCCTCACGAGCTCGGGCCTCGTGGCCGACGACATCCCCGGCCCGCAGGAGTACACGCTGACCTTCCCTAAGGCCGGTACGTACCAGTACATCTGCCTGCTGCACGCCTTCCCCGGCCCGGGTGGAGAAATGGTCGGCATGATCGGCACGATCACCGTGCAGGAGGCAGGCTCGGCCTACCCGCAGACCCCCGAGCAGGCGACAGCGGCGGGCGAGAAGCAGATGGCGGATGAGGAAGCCCGCGCAAAGGCGCTCGAGGCCGAGATGGCCGCGCACGCAGTGCCGCCGGTCGCCATGCCGGACGGCTCGATGAAGCACCACGTCGAGGTGGGCGGGATGGACATGCAGGCCAACCTGGAGTACCACCGCTTCACCCCGAAGACGCTCAACATCAAGCAGGGCGACACGGTCGAGTGGTCCATGTCGATGCCTGGGTTCCATACCGTGACGTTCGGCGACGAGCCCCAGATATTTACGGTAGAGGCAGGGGCAGCCGGGCCGCCCAAACTGGTGATCAACCCTGCGTTCTTCCCGGCGGGCGGCACCGAGCACACAGGCACGGGCTACTACAACTCGGGGCCTATCGCATCTGCTGACCAGCCCCCCGACCCCTTGTTTGTGCAGAGCTACTCGCTCAAATTTACCCAGGCAGGGCGCTACGAGTACATCTGCATCCCCCACTACCCGATGGGCATGGACGCGACGGTAATCGTGGAGGCGGCGTCCGCAGGTGCCTCCGCGCCTGAGAGCGTGGTCGAGGCACCCCCCGCGTCCGCCCCTGAGGCCGTACCTGCAACGGACGGCACCGGAGCGGGCATGCCGGCTACGGGGTCGGAGGTCAACTGGCTCATCCCTGCCGTGGTTGGCGGACTACTCCTCGCTCTGGCGGGAGTGACCGTGCGCGGGCGAAAGGGCAGCACCCTTCGATAAGGACTTGTTCGTACCGGTAGCGCCGTGTCCGCAGCGTGAGAGCGCCGGGCACGACGCTATCGAGTGCGGCACCACAGGGGGATAGAAACGTGACGCAATCGTCCGGAACGCCGCCCCAGGTCAGGGCAAACGCTGCAGCCCGCGTGTTCCTGCTGGCATTCGGCGGCGCGGCCTTCGTTCAGTGGGTGCACGTCGCCCTGCTCGGCGGCACTCTTTCGCCGGGGAGTGGCGGTTGGCTGCGCGACGGTGCGACAGCACTGCCCTTCGTGGCCGCAGCGGTGCTGTTCGCCTCCCGGCGCTCAACCGGCATAGCTCCATACTACGCCGCGATGGTGGGTGCGGGCACCATCCTGGCGGCGCTCTTCCCGGCCAACGCCCACACACCGCACGAAGGCGGATTGTCCGCGTTCACGCTGCTGGGCCACGCCGCGGCGATGATGCTGGCGGCGGCTGTGTACGCTGTGACGGTGGATTCCGTGATACAGGCGGTGGGCGTCACGCTTGACCCGCGGCTGGAGAGGCTGATGCCGCGCTCGCGGCTCGGGCGCGCGGCAATCGCGGTTGTGGTTGCCGCTGCGCTGCTGCCCGTCCTGGCAGTCACCGGCGGCGAGAAAGCGGCAGCGCAGACCAGCTTCCCCGACCAGGCGATCCACCCTCGCGGCAGCCTTACACTGGTAGCTCGCAAGCTGCCCGACGGCAGTATGGCCTACGTCGCGCCCGAGTTCGGTGCGAACGGCGTGCGACCTACCATAGAGATGAACGAGGGAGAAACGCTCGACATCACCGTCAAGAACGAGCTGGGTGCCGACGTGAGTCTGCACGTGCACGGGGTACATTACAAGCCCGACAGCGACGGCACGCGGCACTCCAACTCGGTGGTGAAACCGGGACAGCAGCGCGTGTACCAGTGGCGAGCAGCTCCCGGCACAGCGGGCTACTGGCACTACCACGACCACGTACTGGGCGACGACGAGGGCACGGGCGGCATCCTGGGCGGGTTGTACGGCGCGCTGGTGGTGCGCAAGCCCGGCGACCCCAAACCGGCGCGTACGTTCGTCGTGGTGGGGCACGACAAGACTCTGAACGGGCGCATCTACCCCGACACGCCCACCTACACCGCGCGGCAGGGCGAACTTGTGGAGTGGGTGGTGGTGTCGCACGGCAACCGAGTACACACCTTCCACCTGCACGGCCACCGCTGGCTCACACCTAACCGCACGGGCGACCCCTCGGCGTCCAACCCGGCGAATGCGGGCAGCGGGCACGAAGACAACCACATCCTGGCCCCCGGCGACAGCTTCGGCTTCCTGGTGGTGGCGGGAGAGGGCGTGGGGCCGGGCATGTGGATGTACCACTGCCACTTTCAGGACCACGCTTCGGCCATGAAGGGCTTCTTCCAGGTACTCGCGCCAGCGGGGGCCAGTAACGTCACCACGCAGGGCGATGCCTCGCGCACGTTCGAGGAGACGGGCAAGACGGTGGCCGGGCGGTTCCTACAGTACTGGGAGCAAAACGGCGGGCTGGCACAGCAAGGCTTCCCCATCTCCGACGAGTTCATGGAGCGCTCGGATGCTGACGGCAAGACCTACCGCGTGCAGTACTTCGAGCGGGCGGTATTCGAGATGCACCCGGAGAACAAGCCGCCGTACGACGTGCTGCTCTCGCAGCTCGGTACGCTGAGGTACAAAGAGAAGTATCCCAGCGGCAGGTGATCCTGTTGACTAGCACAAGTCAGGAGGACCAAGTATGAGCGCTTCCAGCGTTGAGGTGGCTGCCCCAAGGCGCAGTCCCGCGATTACGACCGCATCTATGCTGTTTCTGGTGGCCGGCCTCGGGACTGCGGCATCAGAGATCCCCGCCATCGCCTATATGGTGCAGAACCGCACGTTCCCCGTCGTGTTCGGCATACCACTGATGGGAAGCTGGTTTTCCGAAAGGCTCGGGATAGACTTCACAATCAGAGCAGCGATCGCGTTTACGGTAGTGAGCGCTCTCGAGGCCCTGGCCGGGTACTGGCTGTGGAAGTCAGACAGGCGGGGCGGCAGGCTGGGGCTTGTTTTGCTGCCAGCTGCCTCGTTCTTCTGGATCCTGTTCGAGATCCCGGCAGGTATAGTCTTCGGCCCGGCCCGGCTAGCCTCGCTGGCCCTGGGTTGGAAGACCCTGCGTTAGGGGGCAACCGGTGCGCGCCACATCGGATATATCGTCATTTCAGACTCCCCGCAGCGCAAGGAATGGGTGTATGATTGCGAGAAACCCCAGGTGTGATACTGGATTTCAAGGGGCAGCGTTAGCGCGGGGCGAGGACAGCATATGACAAAGACTGCCATAACTCAGCGTTTGGCCTGGTTAGCCACCGCGCTATCTCTGGCGATGGTGGTCGCAGGGTTCGCTATCAGCCTGCTCGCGATAGGGGACGGCGACGGAGAGTGGCTGCCTACGCACCTGTTGTTCAACCCGGTTGTCGTGGCTGCCTTTTCCTTCATCGGCGCCCTGGTCACCTCGAGCCAGCCCCGCAACCCTATCGGGTGGATCCTCAGCACTGTCGGCCTGCTGACGGGGTTGACCTTCTTTGCGTATTCCTACCTGCTGGTCAGCGAGTCACTCGGGCCGGGCAACTCGCTGCCGGGAGCGGACATTGCCCGCTGGCTTGACTTGTGGATTTGGATCCCGGCCACCTTGCTTCCGGTGACAATCCTCCTCCTGCTGTTCCCTAACGGCCGCCTGTTGTCTTCGCGCTGGCGGCCGGTCGCGTGGGCAGCTGGACTTGGGATAGCA
>DASTEB010000447.1:0-2645 GCA_035710025.1 Chloroflexia bacterium | reverse complement strand
GACCCGCAGAGCCGCCCCTACTACCGGCCGAACGCCAACGTGACGCGCGGGCAGATAGCCAAGATCGTGGTGGTTGCCGCGGGCTGGCCGCTGGATAACCCACCCTCACCGACGTTCACCGACGTGCCGCCCGGCTCGACGTTCTACCAGTACGTCGAGACCGCGTACTCCCACGAGCTGCTCACGGGGTACCCGTGCGGTGGGCCGTTCGAGCCGTGCGACGCGCAGAACCGCCCTTACTTCCGCCCCGGCAACAACGCAACAAGGGCGCAGATAGCCAAGCTGGTATATCTCGCGATACACGAGCCCGGGCCGACGCCCACGCCCACGCCGACGTTGACCTCCACGCCAACGCTGACGCCGACGGCGACCGCGACCGTTTCTGCGCCCACCGCGACGCCAACGACACCGCCACCGACGACCACGCCCCCGCCGACGAGCACGCCCGGCGTGAAGTAATCACACCGGGAAACGTCGAGCGTGCGGCTCGCGGGTTGCTCGCACGCTCAGGCCTGTGGTATTATGGGCTGCCCCAGCGCGGGTATGTTGTCATGTCATGCGCATGGCGGCGCTACAACAGCCATAGCGAGGCGGCACAAGCCCATGGAGACTACTCCGTACGACACACAGCCCGCGCCAACCACGCAGTCAGCGCCCACGCCCGCTCCGGCGCAAGCGCGGCCGACCACACTCATCGTGGGCCAGTCGGGCGGACCTACCCCGGCTATCAACTCCTCCCTGGTCGGTGTGCTTCGAGAGGCCCGCGCCCAGGGCATCAAGCGCATCTACGGGATGCGAAACGGCATCAAGGGCTTACTGGCGGGCGACCTGGTTGATCTGACGGGCCTGCCCAACGACGTTCTCCCCGCGCTGCAGCAGACCCCTTCGGCCGCGCTCGGCGCGTGCCGCTATCACCTGACCGATGCCGACGTGGAGCGTGTGGCCGCGATACTGCGCGAGCACGGCGTTCAATACATGGTGTACATCGGCGGGAACGACTCTGCCGATACCTCGCACCGCATCGCCCAATCCACGCTCACTTCGGACTTCGACCTGCGCGTGATCGCCGTTCCCAAGACGATCGACAACGATCTGCCGTTGACCGACCACTGCCCCGGTTACGGCTCGGCCGCGCGCTACATAGCCATCTCTACGCTCGAGACCACGCTGGACACCCGCGCCATGCCCGACATCTACCCCGTGAAGATACTCGAGACGATGGGCAGGCATTCGGGCTGGCTCGCTGCGTCGTCCGCGCTGGCGCGGGCAACCGGTTGGGACACGCCCCACCTGATTTACGTACCCGAGCGCCCGAAGGAGATCGAAGAGGTACTGGGCGACGTGGCCCGCGTGCACCAGGACTACGGGCACGTAGTGATCGTCATGTCGGAGAACCTGCGCACGCACGACGGCCGCCCCTTCGCTGTCGCGGGGCTGGAAGCGCTGAATGGTACGCCCGCCGAGGGTGCAGCACCTGACTTTGTAGACCCCTTCGGGCACGAATATTACCGGGGCGTCGGGGCCGGGCAGATGCTGGCCCAGCTTGTCACAAAGCGGCTCGACCTGAGGGCGCGGGTGGATGCGCCCGGTACGTTGCAGCGTATGTCGCAGGCCCACCAGAGCGAAGTAGACCTCATTGAGGCCGAGGAGTGCGGCCGGGCGGCGGTGCGCGGCGTGCTGGCCGGGGCCACCGACCAGATGGTGATTCTGGAGCGGGCCGAGGGGCCGGTATACCGCTGCACCATCGGCATGGCCGAGCTTGATAAGATTGCAAACGTCGAAAAGCGCCTGCCTGCCGACTACCTCAACCCGGCGGGCAATTTCGTGACGCAGTCGTTCATCGACTACGCCCTGCCGCTGATCGGCGGGCCGCTCCCGCAGTACGTGGAGCTACAGACGTGAGACCGGTTGCGGCACGCGCAGCCACGCCGCAACATCCAGGACAGGAGGCACGAGGTGGAGATTCGTAAGGTTGGAGTAGTGGGCGCCGGGACGCTGGGCAACGGCATCGCCCAGGTATTTGCGGCGTCGGGCTTCCCGGTGGTCATGCGCGACGTCGGGCAGGAGCAGGTCGACCGCGGCATGGGCGCGATCACCAAGAGCCTGGGCAGGATGGTCGAGAAGGGCAAGCTCGGGCAGGACGAGGCAGACGCTGCCGTGGGCCGCATCACCCCGACGACCGACCTCTCGGCGCTGAGCGACTGCGACCTGGTGGTCGAGGCCATCTTCGAGAACTACGACGTCAAGGCTGCCGTGTTCAAGGAGCTGAACGGCCTGCTCAGACCCGAGGCGATACTGGCGTCCAACACGTCGTCCATCGACATCACACGCCTGGCCGCGGCAAGCGGGCGCGCCGAGCGTTTCATCGGGATGCACTTCTTCAATCCCGTGCCGATCATGTCGCTGGTGGAGATTATTCGCGGCATGGCCACCTCGGACGAGACGTACCAAGCCGTGCGCGACCTGGCCGAACGTCTGGGCAAGACGCCGGTCGAGGTGAAGGATTATCCGGGCTTCGTGTCGAACCGCGTGCTCATGCCGATGATCAACGAGGCGGTGTTCGCGCTGCACGAGGGCGTGGCCTCGAAAGAAGACATCGATACGGTGATGAAGCTGGGCATGAACCACCCGATGGGCCCGCTCAC
>DASTEB010000446.1:0-4789 GCA_035710025.1 Chloroflexia bacterium | reverse complement strand
TGAGTCAACCAGATGATCCACACCAAACGCGTGTACGAGGACCCAGGCGCGCAGGACGGCGCCCGCTATTTGGTCGAGCGCCTTTGGCCCCGTGGCGTGCGCAAGGACGACATGCCGATGGACGCCTGGCTGAAGGACGTGTCGCCAAGCCCTGCGCTGCGCGAGTGGTATGGGCATGACGTGGCGAAGTGGGATGAGTTCCGCGCGCAGTATCTCGCCGAGCTTGGGGCCAACCCCGAGGCGTGGAAGCCCCTGCTTGAGGCCGCTCGACGGGGCGACGTGACCTTGCTGTACAGCGCCCGCGACACCGAGCACAATAGCGCCCTCGTGCTCAAGCAGTACCTGGAGGGGCGACTCGGTCACTAAGGTCGGTTGTCGCGTAAGCCCCGAGGTTGCCTTGGTCGTCCGGTATCCATAAATGAAGATGCAGGCCCTCTAAATGCCTGCATCTCCTGATTCAAGATTCAATTGGTGCCGATGTTAGCAGTGCCGATATTGGCTCTACTTTAGACTCTCGTCTGTTCCGCGAGTATTCTCGGAGATTCTTTTCATAGCGTAAGTGCTGTCAGTATCGTATTCGGCCTGACGCGCTTTGTACTCGGCAGGGGTTCGCTTACGCGTTACAAGCTCTTCAGCCGCTTGCCATCGCCGCTGTTGTCGTTCTGCGCCAGAAAGCTTCATATAAGTTCTTGGCTCCATGCGTCTCCCTCCATTCTAGCGCCCGCCTGGAGATGCCCGGAGTATTGTTGACAATACTCATGGTCAAACAAAGTATAGCATTGACAAGGGCTCATTACAACCCTCCGGAAGTCCTATTTGCTCTCCTTCTAGGTATGTGCTGGTAGATTACGAGTCCTGCAGCTACGCTAACCCCAAGGTCGTACAGTAGCTCGCTGACACTTTCACCATCAAACGTGTTTTCGGTTGTGCTGTCGATGCACAATACGCCCAAGCAGCGATCGTCACTATCGATTACCGGTATCGAGGCAAAGGACCTGTATGAAGGTTCCACCATGTTGCTGGCGCGAAACTGGTACAAGTCAGGCCTGTTCGTCGCCCAGACGCCGCCTTGCCTAAAGACTCTGATAACTACTACTTCACGTCGTAGGTATGTGTGCCCTGCGACCGACATTCTCGTGGCAAAGCGATCATCGATTGGAAATCGCCCAGGGTTTAGGCTCTCGGCCGGCATGTTGTAATGCGCAAATACCTCCAGAGAGTGCTCGTCGTTATCTGGCAGGAGAATTGAGGCGCGGCAGATCGTATTTGAGAAGATTTCGGTTAGGTCTCGCAGGAACACCTCGAACACTGGCTTAATGTCACTTGAGGGCTCCGATCTCTTCCGAACGTAGGAAGCCATGTTGACCATGAAGCTGAGTTGTGCGTCCGTCAGTTTTTCGGTCTTTCGTAGAGCATCTTCCACACTTGCGGTAGCACGCTGGAGCCTGTTTCGATACAACCAAAAGAGCCAACCGTATAGTAGGCTCACCAGCACAACCACTACGACAGCGGGCCAGTTGGCGTTCCAGATCCACAAGAGCACTGCGCCTACGAGGGTTAGTGCGGTAACGAGTATGGCAGTTGAGATAACGTTATCAAATGCACCCCAGAAACGAGCAACAAGCCAGTTCCAGAACTTGGGGTTAGGACGTTGCATTAGTTCTGCACCTGTATGGGTTGGATTCGCTCTACCTTGGATGCTCTGCTGCATCAGGAGCATTGTCGGCACGTCACCCTTTCTGAGCAATATGACAGTTGCACGGTTGGATAGCACCGCGTAATAGCAAGCGAAGAAGCCCGACACCTAGAAAAGGTTCTACCGACCGGCGGGACTATGCTAGTATATTCATACTGCTTTGTTTGTCAACTCGACTACGGTCGTTGTCGCAACAGTCTAGGTAGTGCAGGTTCGACCACCAATCGCGTGATGTCATAACCTGCCAATTCCGATCCCACACGAAAGGAGTCCACACCCATGGAATTCGCCGAAGTCGTACGCAAGCGCCGCATGGTGCGCCACTTCACGCCCGAGCCTGTGCCGCGCGAGACCATCGAACGCATGCTTGATCTCACCCGCCACGCGCCGAGCGCCGGGTTTACCCAGGGCCAGTCGTTCGTCGTGGTCACCGACCCCGAGATGAAGCGGCGCGTCGCGGAGCTGTGCGGCGAGCAGCACTACGTCGAGGCCGGCTTCGGCCCGTGGATCTCTCAGGCGCCCGTGCTCTACATCCCCTGCACCAGCGAGGAGGCCTACCACCGCCGCTACCGCGAGCCCGACAAGATCCAGGCCGACGGCACAGAGATCGAGTGGCCCGTGCCCTACTGGTTCATGGATATCGGCTGCGCGGTGCAGATCCTCCTCATGGCCGCGGTGGACGAGGGGCTGTCGGCCGGGTTCGCGGGAGCGTGGGACCTCGACGCAGTGCGCGCGCTCCTCGGCATCCCCGCCGAGGTCACACCCGTCGGCGTCATCCCGGTGGGACACGGCACGGCCGACAAGCCGTCGCCTTCGCTCAAGCGCGGCCGCAAAGCCGAGGGAGAGTACGCCCACTGGGAGCGGTGGTAACGCGCACATCCTTACTGCTGCTGCAGGATGTGGAAAACTTGTTCCAAAAATACACCCTGAACCCCTTGACAGGCGCGAACGTTCGTTCTATACTGTGACCTGCACCCGCAAACACCGAGCCCAACGGTGCGAGTGCACAGGGCAGCAGCCCCCGCTGCCCCTTACTTAGCTAAATACCTCCACCCCCGAGGCGCCGTGGGCTTGCGATCAAACGCAGGCCCACGGTTCTTTTTGTCTGCATCCCTTGCGGGACAGCGTACTCCTTCCGGCCATCTGTTCGCCAAACGTTCACCTAAATACAGCCGATTTGTAACCCTCGCGGGCTACACTCAGGTCATCTTCGGCGCGGGCCGGGGCCGCCGCTGCATTCAGTCGCGCATTCGCGCTCTTCCCACCCACGGACCCCGCCCCGCGACGGCCGACCCGCAGGAGCCTGCCATTGAACAGAGAAGTCATCGAGCAGACGGTAGAGGAGACCGCGGCTAACTATGCGGGCCGCAACGGCGTGCTCCTCGCCGCGCTGCAGGAGATACAGGAGCGCCTCGGCTACGTCCCTCCGGAGGCTCTGCCCGGCCTGGAGAAGGCGCTTGGAGTGCCTCAGGGCGAGGCTGCGGCCGTCGTCAGCTTCTACAGCGACCTTCGCGCCGTCCCGCCCGCCCGCCACCATGTGCGCGTGTGCAACGGCGACTCGTGCGCCGCGCTCGGCTCGCGCCACCTCACGCGCGTGCTGGAGGAGCACACCGGCACGGCGCATGACGACGGGCACGTGCACCACGACACGGTCTACTGCCTGGGCAACTGCGCGCTCTCCCCTTCCATCGCGGTCGACGGCGAGGTATACGGGCGCGTCACGCCGGAGTCGCTTGTCCGGCGGCTGGAGGAGCTAGACGGTGATTGACCTCTACATCTCGCAAGACACCTCCAGCCGCTCCATCGGCGCGAGGGAAGTGCTCGCCGCGCTGCGGGCCGAGCAGGAGCGCAGGGGCGGCTTCAACATCGTCGTGACGGGCAGCCGAGGCGCGTTCTTCCTCGAGCCGATGGTCGAGGTGCAGACCCCGTTCGGCAGGGTGGCCTACGGCAACGTGCAGGCCGTTGACGTCCCATACCTCCTCGATAACGGCCTGCTGCAGGGTGCATCTATCGAACCCTTCCACCTGGGCCTCGTGGACGATATTTCTTTCTTCAAGAACCAGCGCCGTGTTACCTTTGCACATTGCGGGGTGATCGACGCGGGGTCGCTGCAGGCGTACCGAGAGGCGGGGGGTGGGCAGGCGTTGTGCCGCGCGCTGTTCGAGCTGCAGCCTCAGCAGGTCATCGACGAAGTGAAGACCTCGGGCCTGCTCGGGCGCGGGGGCGCGGCATTCCCCGCGGGCATCAAGTGGCAGACGGTGGCCAACTGCCCGCCGGGCGAGCGGTACGTCGTGGCCAACGCCGACGAGGGCGACCCGGGCACCTACGCCGACCGCATGCTGATGGAGGGCGATCCCTTCGCTCTGCTTGAGGGGATGGCTATCTGCGCGAGGGCTGTCGGCGCGCACAAGGGCTACATCTACCTCCGCGCCGAGTACCCTCGCGCCAACGAAGTATTGCGTGCAGCGATAGAATCCGCGCGTGAGGCTGGCTTCCTCGGGCCCGATATCATGGGCAGCGGCTTCGAGTTCGATGTGGAGATACGCCGGGGCGCGGGCGCATACGTGTGCGGCGAGGAGACCGCATTGCTGGAGAGCCTGGAGGGGAAGCGGGGCATGGTCCGGCCGAAGCCGCCGTACCCCGCCGTGCAGGGGCTGTTCGGCAAGCCGACTGTGGTGAACAACGTCACCACCCTATGTACCGTCCCAGCCATCGTGCGCCACGGCGGGGCGTGGTACGCCGAGATGGGCGTGGGTCGCAGCCGGGGCACTATTGCGCTTCAGCTATCCGGGGCGTTGCGCACGCCCGGCCTGGTCGAGGTGCCCTTCGGCATCACCCTGCGCGAAGCGCTGGACGACTTCGGCGGGGGCGTTCCCGAGGGGCGCACGCTGCTCGCCGTGCAGGTGGGCGGCCCGCTGGGCGACCTCATTACGGGGCAGTCGCTCGACCTGACCATCGATTTCGATGCGTTTGCGCAGGCAGGCGGCATGCTGGGGCACGGGGGCATCGTGGTGTACGACGACCGCACCGACCCGCTTGAACTGGCCCACAGGCTGATGGCTTTCTGCGCGGAGGAAAGTTGCGGCAAGTGCG
>DASTEB010000445.1:0-2276 GCA_035710025.1 Chloroflexia bacterium | reverse complement strand
GCGATGTTCCGCGACCCGCCTTTTTACATGGCGTTCCGCAAGAAGGTCGTGCCGCTGCTGCGCACCTACCCGTTCATCCGCATCTGGAACGCCGGGTGCTCGACCGGGGAAGAGGCGTACTCCATCGCCATCCTCATGAAGGAGGAGGGCCTGTACGAGCGCTGCCGCATCTACGCCACCGACATGAACAAGGCCGTGCTCGACCGGGCCGAATCGGGCATATTCCCACTGTCGGCCATGCAGGACTATACCACCAACTACCTGCAGGCCGGGGGAACGGGCGTATTCTCCGCTCTGTATACCGCGGGCTACGACAGCGTGATCTTCGACTCGTCGCTCAGGAAGAACATCGTCTTCGCGCAGCACAACCTGGTTACCGATGGGGCGTTTAACGAGTTCAACGTGATCCTGTGCCGCAACGTCATGATCTACTTCAACCGCACCCTGCAGGACCGTGTGCATGCCCTGATCTACGAAAGCTTGACTCGCCTGGGCGTGCTGGGCCTGGGCAGCAAGGAGACCATCCGCTTTACCTCGCACCAGGGTTGTTATGAAGAGCTGGACGGCGCGAACCGCCTCTACCGGAAGGTCAAGTGAGTAGATACGAGATCGTGGTGATGGGGACCTCGCTCGGGGGCCTGCATGCGCTCGAGACGGTGCTTGGCAGGCTGCCTGAATGTTTCCCCGTGCCGGTGGCAGTGGTGCAGCATCGCGGCAAGAACTCGGACGATACGCTGACGCAGCTTTTGAGGCGCTACACCTCCCTGAAGGTGTATGATGCCGAGGACAAGATGCCGCTTGAGCCGGGGAGCGTGTACCTCAGCCCGCCCAACTACCACTTGCTCGTGGAGGACGGCTACCTGGCGCTGTCGTGCGACGCGCCCGTGCTCTACGCCCGCCCGTCCATAGATGTGCTGTTCGAGTCGGCCGCCGAGTCGTACGGCTCGCGCACGGTCGGGGTGATAATGACGGGCGCAAGCAGCGACGGTGCCCAGGGGATCGCGGCGATAAAGAGGAGAGGAGGCGTGGCCATCGCGCAGGACCCCTCCACGGCCGAGGCGCGCACCATGCCCGCCGCCGCCATCGCCGCCGCCGGAGTGGACAAGATATTGCCGCTGGAGGAAATCGGCCCCTACCTGGCCGCCCTCTGCGGTAGTGAGATGCAAAGGACGGGGCAGCATTGAACGTCTGGGCGCGAACAGGCAAGGGGCGAAAACCGGGCGAACGGGCGGTGTGCATGCCCGCGGACCCTCGAAACCTTTGCTTGCTTGCGCATTTGTGGTTCAATAGAGCCTGGTGAACTATATGCCTGATGACAAAGTGAACATTCTGCTTGTCGACGACAAGCCCGAAAACCTGCTCTCGCTCGAAGCGATGCTGGAGGACCTCGGCCAGAACCTGGTCAAGGCGTCCACCGGCTTCGAGGCGCTCAAGGCGGTGCTCAAGCACGACTTCGCCGTCATCCTGCTCGACGTGCAGATGCCCGGCATGGACGGCTTCGAGACCGCCGATCTGATCAAAGAGCGAGAGAAGTCGCGGCACACCCCTATCATCTTCCTCACCGCCTACAGCAAGAGTGAGATGCTGGTGGCCAAGGGCTACTCGATGGGCGCCGTGGACTACATACTCAAGCCCATCGTGCCCGAGGTGCTGCGCGCCAAGGTATCGGCTTTCATCGACCTGTTCCGCATGACGCAGGAGATCAAGCGTCTCAACGCCGACCTCGAAAGGCGCGCCCGGGAATTGCAGACCGCCAACGAGGACCTGCAGCGAGAGGTGGCCATGCGCAAGCGATCGGAAGAGCAGGTGCGCAAGCTGAACGAAGAGCTTGAGATGCGAGTGGCCGAGCGCACGGAGCAGCTGCAGGACGCCAACCGCGACCTCCAGGAGCAGATAGCCGAGCGCAAGCGCCTCGAAGCGCAGAAGGACGAGTTCATCGCCATCGCCTCGCACGAACTGCGCACGCCTCTCACCGCCATCAAGGGTTACGCCAAGCTCGCCCTGCGCTCGGTCGAGAACATGGGCGACGAGCGGCTGGCGCGCACGCTCAGCGTCGTGTCGGACAAGGCCGACCAGTTGGCCCGCCTGATGAACGTCATGCTCGACGTGTCGCGCATCCAGCACGACAGGCTTCCGCTGGAGTGCGCGCCGTTCGACCTGCGCGACCTTGTGCAGGAGTCGGTGGGCAGCATGCAGCTTATCGCCTCCGATTTCACATTCAACGTGACCATGCCTAAGAAAGCGGTCAACGTCAACGCCGACCGCCAGCGCATCGA
>DASTEB010000444.1:0-3698 GCA_035710025.1 Chloroflexia bacterium | reverse complement strand
GCGGCCGTTACCCTTCAGACCGGCAGCGGCGCTTCGCACACGACCGAGTGGACGTTCGAGGCGGCCGTGCCCGACGACAGCCGCGTCTACTTCCAGGAGACCGGCTACTTCGTCGCCTCCGACTTCTATACCTACTGGCAGGAACACGGCGGCCTCGCCCTGCTGGGCCTGCCCATCTCCGACCGCATGCGTGAGGTAGACGAGGTGACGGGCGAGGAATACATCGCCCAGTACTTCGAGCGCGCCCGCATCGAGAAGCACCTGGCCCTGGACAACGTGATCGTCATGGGCCGCCTCGCCGCGCTCGTACACGCCCCCGAGCCTGCCGTCGATCCCATCGAGGGCGCGCGCTTCTTCCCCGAGACCGGGCACAACGTATCCGGCCCGTTCCTCTCATTCTGGGAAGGTAACGGCGGGCTGGCGGTGTTCGGCTACCCGATTACCGAAGAGATCAAGGAGATCGACCCGCAGAGCGGCAACGAATTCCTCGTGCAGTACTTCGAGCGCTCCCGCTTCGAGTACCACCCCGAGTTCGCCGGCACGCCCAACGAGGTGCTGCTCGGCCTCCTCGGCGTGCAAGTGTACGAGCAAAAGCTCAACCGCTAACACGATCCATTACCGGAGGTTCGATATTTCACACAAAGGCGCAAAGGCCGCAAAGGTTATGAGGGTTGGCGTTTCTGCAACCTTAGCACTCAAGCCGGACCCCAATAACCTTCGTGATCTTCGTGCTCCTTCGTGTTCTTCGTAGCTAAAACCATAAGACCTTTGCGGCCTTTGCGCCTTTGTGTGAAACAAATAGGAGGTTTCCGACGATGCAAACCTTATGGTCACAGCGCTTCGCACAGCGCACCAGGGGCATGAGCGGCTCGGTCATCCGCGAGCTGCTCAAGCTCACCGAGCAGGGCGACATCATCTCGTTCGCCGGTGGGCTTCCGGCGCCCGACGTCTTCCCCGTGGAGCAGGTGGCCGAGGCCACGGCGCGGGTGCTCGAGGAGCACGGCGAGCAGGCCCTGCAATACGGCACAACCGAGGGGTACAAGCCGCTGCGCGAGATGCTTGCCCGCCACACCGGCCGCTACGGCCTGCACCTGACGCCCGATAACATCCTCATCACCTCCGGCTCGCAGCAGGCCCTCGACCTGCTCGGCAAGGTGTTCATCAACCGCGGCGACCGCATCCTCACCGAGTCGCCCACCTACCTAGGCGCGCTGCAGGCGTGGGCCGCGTACGGCGCCGAGTACGTCACCGTCCCGTGCGACGAGCACGGCATGGTGGTGGAGGAGATTGAGTCGGCCCTGCGGGCAGGCCCCAAGTTCATCTACGTGCTGCCCAACTTCCAGAACCCATCGGGCGTCACCCTGTCGCTTGAGCGCCGCCGCAAGCTGGTCGAGCTGGCCGACAGGTACGGCGTGCCCATCGTGGAGGACGACCCGTACGGCCAGCTTCGCTACGAGGGCGAGCACCTGCCGCCCGTCGCCGTGATTGACGAGCGCAACTGGCACCCCGACGACCTTAGCTACACCGGCAACGTAATCTACCTGAGCACCTTCTCCAAGATCCTGTCGCCCGGCCTCCGGATCGGCTGGGTGGCGGCCTCGCCCACGGTGATCGCCAAGATGGCCCAGGCCAAGCAGGGCGCCGACCTGCACACCTCCACCTTCGCCCAGATGGTGGCCTACGAGACCGCGCGCAACAACTTCATCGACTCGCACATCCACACCATCAGGCGCGTGTACAGCGAGCGGCGCGACGTTATGCTGCGCGCCATGGAGGAGCACTTCCCCGAGGGCGTCACATGGACGCGCCCCGATGGAGGGCTGTTCCTGTGGGTCATGCTGCCCGAGGAGATAGACACTACCGAGCTATTGAAGACCGCCATCGAGCACAAAGTGGCGTTCGTGCCGGGCCGGTCGTTCCACCCGCACGGCGACGGCATGAACACCATGCGCCTCAACTTCTCGTACTGCAAGCCCGAGGTAATCAACGAAGGCATCAAGCGCCTGGGCGAAGTACTGCGATTGGCGCTGGAGGCCCGCACCTCGGAGGCCGAGGAGTACGAGCCTGCCGTGTGGTAACTGCGCGGTGAGCCGGGGAAGGGTATGTTTTCACCCCACTTTCACCCGGATACACCCCCGATTTCACGGCGGGTTGCTAAAGTTAGGTATGAGGCAGCAAAGTCGCTCCTCTGCTGCCTCCGGTTGTGCCGGTCGGGCGGGCTCTGCGCGAGTGGAGGCCCGCCCGATTCACGGGTCAACGATGACCTGTGAAAGGCAGCGAGGAGCGAGGAGCGCAAACAAGGGAAACGACATATACAGCACACGCGACAATGATGTCACGCACAGCCGAAAGGTACGGAGCAGACATGAAGAGAGAGAAGGCAACACTTGACGGAAACGAGGCGGTGGCGCGCGTAGCCTACCGCCTGAACGAAGTGATCGCGATCTATCCGATCACGCCGTCGTCGGCCATGGGTGAATGGGCCGATCAATGGGCCTCCGAGGGGGTGCGCAACATCTGGGGAACCACCCCGACCGTGGTCGAGATGCAGAGCGAGGGCGGCGCCTCGGGTGCCGTGCACGGCGCGCTGCAGACCGGCTCCCTCGCCACCACGTTCACCGCTTCGCAGGGCCTCATGCTGATGCTGCCCAACATGTACAAGATCGCGGGCGAGCTTACCCCCACGGTGTTCCACGTCGCGGCCCGCTCGCTGGCAGCCCAGGCGCTGTCTATCTTCGGCGACCACTCGGACGTGATGGCCGCCCGGCCTACGGGCTTCGGCCTGCTTTGCTCGAACTCGGTGCAGGAGGCGCAGGACCTCGCGATCATCGCGCAGGCCGCAAGCCTCGAGTCGCGCATCCCGTTCGTCCATTTCTTCGACGGGTTCCGCACGTCGCACGAGGTAGCCAAAGTCGAATTGCTCACCGACGACGACCTGCGAGCCATGATCGACGAGGACCGCGTGATGGAGCACCGCGCCCGCGGCCTCACGCCCGACAATCCCGTTATCCGCGGCACCGCGCAGAACCCCGACGTGTACTTCCAGGCTCGCGAGACGGTCAACTCGTTCTACGACAGCGCGCCAAGAGCGGTGCAGGAAGCGATGGACCGCTTCACCAAGCTGACCGGGCGGCGCTACAGGCTGTACGAGTACCACGGCGCGCCCGACGCCCGCCGCGTTATCGTGCTCATGGGCTCGGGGGCCGAGGCGGTCCACGAAACCGTAGACTACCTGAACAAGCAGGGCGAGCGCGTGGGCGTGCTCAAGGTTCGCCTCTATCGCCCGTTCGACGCCCGCAGCTTTGTCGAGGCGCTGCCGCCCACCGTCCGCTCCATCGCCGTGCTCGACCGCACCAAGGAGCCGGGCAGCACCGGCGAGCCGCTCTACCTCGACGCGCTCGGCGCGATCCACGAGGGCATGGGCTCGGGCTGGGGCTACATGCGCGCCTTCCCAACGGTGGTCGGCGGGCGCTACGGCCTGTCCTCCAAGGAATTCACCCCGGCCATGATCAAGTCGGTGTACGACAACCTCGCCCTGCCCCAGCCGAAGAACCACTTCACCGTGGGCATCAACGACGACGTGACCCACACCAGCCTCGACTTCGACCCCAACTTCGTGATCGAGCCGCCCAACGTGTTCCGCGGCGTGTTCTACGGCCTCGGCTCCGACGGTACAGTCGGCGCGAACCGCAACTCGA
>DASTEB010000443.1:0-3818 GCA_035710025.1 Chloroflexia bacterium | reverse complement strand
GATGTTCAACTACAGGGGCGATGAAGTGTGGGTCGAGAACCTGCCCTACAAGCCCGCGATGGACCCCGTGCTCGGCGCGCTGCTTGTCGTGGGGGCGGCGGCCGCGATAGGCGCGAGCGTTAGGAAGCGCGACCCCTGGCCCGTGGTGGTGCTGGGTGCGGGCCTCTTGATGCTGGCGCCGTCGGCCGTGAACATAGCGTTCCCCCGCGAGAACCCCAGCGTGGGCCGCGCCGCCGGCGCGCTTCCCATGATGATCACCATTTGCGCGCTCGTCCCCGGCATGCTGCTGGACATCACGAGGCAGTATAGATGGCTGCTCGCGCGCATCGTGACGCCGGTTGTAATTCTCGGGTTGTCCGGGGCGGTAATCGGGCTGAATATCGACCGCGTGTTCGTGCAGTACCCGGCGGTGTACTGCACGAACGCGCAGAACGCGAGCGACATTGCCCGCGAGATCAGGGCGTTCTACAACGCAGGTAACCCCAGGGCCAACGCCTGGATACTCTCCTACCCACACTGGGTAGACCACAGGCTCGTGGGGATATGGCTGGGTGACGTCAATTTCTCCAACGTGGCGGAGGAGCGTGGGATGCAGGTCAATCTGGGAGGCGAAGCCGGGCTGTTCGTGATCAACGTGGCCGACCAGGAGGGGCTGGGCGCCCTTCGCGCCAGGTACCCCGAGGGCGAGGCCCGTACCGTCTTGGGCCTGCAGTGCCCGCAGAAGCAGTTCGTCGCGTTCACCGTGCCGGCATCCGGCCTGACAGACGCCGAGAAGGCCCGGGCGGCGCGGTTCCGCGGGCCGTGCCCGGGCAGGCAGGTGGCTAAATAGCGGACCTCTGCTCTGCCCTGGTACCAGGTACTTCCTTCGCGCCCCAGGTGGGCGCAATGTACTACCCCTAAATCTTGCCCTACGGCCGCTCTGGCCTGTATGAGTAGCGCAGATGCACGCCAGTGTAGCACAGGCGGTGCCGGCGCGTCGTGCACCGGCACTTAGCGTTCCCCGCACGCACCCGATACCGCTTGCCTCCCTGGGCTACACGAGACAATACAATAACGTGCTTACCCCCGCACACCCGGCACCGGAGGTAATCCGATGAGAGCGATCTTTGCCCCGGCGGCAAGTCTGATGGCCCGCCTCAAGTTCCCCCAGAGGTTCGGGCTGATTACCCTGCTCTTCCTCCTCCCACTCGGCATCGTCCTGTTCATGCTCGTGTCGCGCATCGACCGCGACATCGCCTTCGCCCAAAACGAGATGCGCGGCACCGCCTACCTGCGCCCCGCCCACTCCCTGTTCCGCCACGCCCTGGCCGACTGGCTCCTCAGCCAATCGGCAGCTCGCGGCCTCGACACCAATGACCAGGCGCTCAAGGACAACGCCGCGGCCATCGAGTCCGACTTCGAGGCGCTGCTCGCGGCCGACGCCCGGTACGGTGCGGCCCTGGGCACCACCCAGAAAATTACCACCCTCAAGTCCGACTGGGACGGCTTCAAGACCCTGCCCTTCGAGGTCGAGCGGCAGGTGCGCTACAAGCCGTTCGCCATGGCCGTACTCGACCTGATCGCTACCGTGGGCGACAGCTCCAACCTCGTGCTCGACTCGGACCTCGACACGCACTACACGATGAAATCGCTCGTATCGGTGCTGCCCAGGGTGCAAATGACCATGGCCGAGCTTGGCGTGCTGGGCGACGGAGTGATCGGCCGCCGCAACATGGACGAGCAGGACCGGGCCAGGCTCAACGTGCTCGCCAGCGACATCATGGCCGACTACACAACCCTGCGCCGCGACGCCAACGTCGCTTTCACCAACAATGCCGACGCCAACCTGCAGCGCATAGTGGAGCCGCAGCTGGAAACTGCAGCCACCGACGCCTCGGAGTACGTGCAGAAGCTGGCCGAACAGATTCTTAGCGCCCCCGTCATCATCCTGCCGCTCGACTCGTGGATGGGTTCGGTGACCACGTCCCTGGTGAGCAGCCACGAGCTGTGGGACGTGATGGTCGGGCAGATGGACGCGCTGCTGGCCGCCAAGGTAGAGAGCGACATGAGCACGCGCAACCTGGCGCTGTTCGTCACGGCCGCGGTGCTGCTGCTGGTGGTGTACATGTGGGTGGGCTTCTACCAGGCAGTAATGCGCACAGTGACCGGCCTCGAGGAAGCCACCCGCCGCCTCGCCGCGGGCGTGGGAGTGGAGGGCGAGGGAGATGGCGCGGCAGCCTTCGACCTGGGCAACCGCGACGAATTGAGCAGGCGCGCGTCCGCGGCCCTGTCCAACATGGCGCTCACCACCAGCCGCCTGAACAACACTATCAATGCCCGCACGCACGAGCTTACCGAGGTATCGGTGCTGTTGGCATACATGCACGAAGGACTGGTGGTGCTCGACGGGTGGGGCAACGTCAAAGTGCTGAACGCGGCGGCAACCCGCATACTTGGCACGACGTTCGATGCCGCCGTGGGCAAGCCGCTGGCCGAGCTTATCGGGGACAACCGCGTGAAAGAGCTGCTCAAGGGCGCGCTCGAGACCCCGGCGCAGCGCCAGTCGTTCGACGTGGCGCTCGGCGGGCGCGTGGTGAGTCTGAGCGTGACGTTCGTTCCCGTGGCCGACGAGGGAGGCTACACCGGCATGGCCGTGCTGCAAGACGTGACCGAGCTACGCGCCCTGCAGATGATGCAGCAAGCCGCCGGCCTCGCCGCCGTCACCCGGTGACGGTTGTTGAACACAAAGACGCAAAGGCCGCAAAGGTCTTATTGTTGAAACGCAGAGACGCGGAGAGCGCAGATTAGACGCAGAGATAAAAGTTGGAGCATGGTCATCAGGTTAGCCTGCTTGCCATGCCCCAACCGATCCTTCTTGATCTTCGTGTTCTTCGTGGCTAAAACCATAAGACCTTTGCGTCTTTGCGCCTTTGCGTTTCAACATTAACCTACTCGAGGGAGACGCCGCAGAGGGAGAGGAGGCGCTCGCTGTAGCGGATGGGCCAGCGGGTGAGCTTGCGGCGCTGGTCGTTGGGGGCGTGGGTGTCGGAGCCTGCGGACATCAGGAGGCCCTCGTCCTCGCACAGCCTGAGGTAATAGGCCACGTCGTAGGCGGTGTGGTACGGGTGCCACACCTCGAAGCCCATCAGCCCGGCGGCGATCATGTCGCGCAGGGTCTGCTCGTCGGGCGGCTTGAAGCCCGGCTCGGCGCGGCCGGGGTGGGCCAGCAGCGGATACGCGCTGCTCTCGCGGGCCGCGGCGATCATGTCGCGCATGTCGGGCCACGGCAGGAAATCGACGCCGACGGTCTTCGCAAGCTCGTGCGCCTCTTTCATGTTGGGCGCGTACTCGTGCTTGATGATGGCCTGGAAGACGTGGTAGGGCGCGATGGGCTGGCCCTGGTGGCACAGCCTGAGCACGGCAGGGTCGATGGGCATCCCCTTCTTCTCAAGCTCCTGCAGGCCCGCCGCGCAAATCTCGGCGTAGCGGTCGCGCACCGAATTGAGCGTATCCACCAGCCGCCCGCCCGACACGTCCACGTTGTACACCAGCATATGGTACAGCGTCTCGCCCCACATGCACGATACCTCGACCGCGGGCACGACGTGGATGCCATACTGCGCGGCCTCGCGCTGTAAGGGGAGCACGTTGTCCACCCGGTCGTGGTCGGCCAGGGCGACGACGGACAGGCCCTGCTCGTGGGCGGCGGCGGCAAGCTGGGCCGGGACATAGCGCCCGTCCGACGAGGTGGTGTGCATGTGCAGGTCGGCCACCGCGCCGCGCGGCACCCGCACCCCCGAGAGGCGCCCGGTGCCTGTGGCGGCAGGGCCGTCCCTTTC
>DASTEB010000442.1:0-2559 GCA_035710025.1 Chloroflexia bacterium | reverse complement strand
TCGAGCCACTCGAACAGGTCCATCGTGCGCGTGATGCACAGCTCGTCCATGTAACACTTGGGGAATGCCGCCAGCTTGACCATTGTGTTCCCTTTCTACGTGGGCGGATCGCGCCGAGCGCATAATCCGCCGGTTAGCAATTACATTTCAACGACGACCTTGACCGCCTCGACCCTGCCCTCGGCCATGTGGTCGAACATCGCCTTGGCCCCGTCCAGAGAGACGGTCTCTTCCAGCATGGGGCGCACGTCCACTTCCCTGCTGTTGATAAGCTCGACGGCGCGGCGGTACTCGGCAGCGTTGTAGGCATAGGCGCTCTTGATCGTGCGCTCCTGGGGCACCAGGTCGTACAGGCCGAAGGTCACTTCGGGAGTCGCCAGCCCCACGAGCACCAGCGTGCCTGCCGGGGCGAGCGCGGGCAAGGCTTGCCGTATCGTCGCCGACACCGCTACTGCATCTATGATGGTCGGGAGGCCGCGATTCGCAGTAGCGTCGCGGGCCATGAGGGCGAGGTCGAGGTTGCGCGAGTCGAGCGGCCTGCCGCCGAGGCGCGCCACCATGTCGAGCTTGTGCTCCGCGACGTCGGTCACGAACACGGGGTCCGCGCCCACAAGCTTGCAGGCGAGCAGCGTGCACAGTCCGATGGTGCCGCCGCCCAGTACGGCGATCGGTTGGCCGCGCTGCGGCTCGGCCACTGTCACGGCCCGGAGGCCAACCGCCAGCGGCTCGGCCATCGAGCCTTCGGCGAAGGATGTGTCGTCGCTCAGCGGGATAGCGTTGCGCGCCGGGGCGACCACGTACTCGGCGAACGCGCCCATCAGGCCGGTGTTCACCCCGATGGTCTTGCGATTGCGGCAGATCTGCTCGTTGCCCGCGCGGCAGTCGGGGCACTCGCCACAATAGAGCAGCGGGTTGACCGCTACCCTGTCGCCCGGCCGCAGGTCGTCTACACCGGGTCCGGCCTCGCGCACGGTTCCGGCGAACTCGTGCCCCATTACCATGCCTGCGGTTCTGCGGCCAGAGGCCCCGGTGTAGCCGTGGATATCGCTGCCGCATATGCCCGTCGCGCCTACCTCGATCAGCACCTCGCCCGGGCCGGGCCTGGGGCGCTCTACTTCTTCGAGGCCCATCTCGCGTGGGCCGTGGAATACCAGTGCGCGCATTACAGAGTCCTCTTTTCGTCGGTATGGCCTAACATTCTGTTCTCATTTCCTCCGCGTCGGGAGCCTCGGGCGGCGCGGCCAGCGCTTCAGGCCCGGGAGCGGGCGCACCTTGCTCGGGCGCATCTTCGGGCCACGGGTCGATCGAGCCGTCCGGCCCGAAGGACAACGGTCCTACCTCTCTGATCACCTGCACGCCCCGCTGCCGGGCCTCGTCCACCAGCGCGTCCGAGATGAGCAGGGTGCCCACCTCCAGCGTGTTGTGGATGCGCACCAGCCGAGGGGTGTCGGGGTGAGAGGCAGCGGCGGCGTGCAGGGCGAGCGATACTGCCGTGTAGTCGTCTTGCATCGTGAACGGGATGGACGAGCGGCGCAGGCCGAACGTGCCCGATGTGATGCCGTTCAGGTAGAAGGCGCGAAAGTCGATCTTCTCAACCAGCCGCCGCGTGGTGACGTCTGCCATACCGATTCCCGCCGCGTTGCCGTGCGACTCGGGGCTGACGTCCAGCACCGCGATGGCCGTGATCTGGGGCGTGGCGTTCTCTTCCTGCCCCGGCACCATCACGCGGCCGATCACGGTGGTGTCCATGCCCGCGCCGCTGTAGTTCTTGCCGATCTGGTCCACCACGAGCACGTCGAGCTGGTCGAAGGGCAGGCGGGGCAGCAGCCTGCGGGCCTCTTCGAGCAGCGCCTGCTCAGGCTCGCCGCCGAAGTGGTCGGGCGCGAGCACGCCGATGTGCGCCACGCCGCCTGTGCTGCTCTCAACGATGCCCACTCCCGCGAGGATGGGCTTGCGGGCCACGATGTACCGCACGGCGGGGGTCAACAGGGTGCGCAGGCCCGGTGCGCCGTACAGGTGCATTGCATCCGCGCCGTGCCGCTTGCCCAGCCCGATCACGGTCATCTTGGCAAGCCCGCTCTCGATGGGGCCGTGGAAGTCGGAGTGCGGCTTCACGCGGTTGACCACCACGATGCCGTCGGCCTGCGCGGCGTAGGCGTCCATGTAAAGCTCGGGACCGTCGGGCAGCTTGCCCAGGTGCTCGACCTCCATGGTGGCGCGGATGGGTGCGCCCATGCTCTCCTCGGTGATGCCGAGTTCGGCCAGCAATTGCACCTGCCCCTCGGGGGTAGCGCCGCCGTGGCTGCCCATGGCGGGCACGAGGAACGGGTCGGCGCCGCATGCCTTGACCAGGTCAACCACCGCGCGCAACACCGTGGCGATATCGTGGATTCCCCGGCTGCCCGCTGTGATGGCGATCTGCTGGCCAGGCTTGACCCCGTACAGCAGGCCCGAAGCGATCAGCCTGCGGCGCACCTCGCCCGCCACGTCCACGATGCGCGAGCCGTCCAGGCGCTGCTGCGCCAGATGCATGGTGGGCATCGGGGCGTGCAGGTCGTA